>NZ_JACBAZ010000003.1:0-300000 GCF_013391475.1 Oceaniferula marina
ACGAGCTTTATTCCAGCTAAGACCATCAGCAAGCGTACTTTGGATGTTTTTGAAAAAGGTCACCCCTATTTTGCGGCACCTCTTTCTGTGTCAATACCTTATATTAAAAAACTAACATTATTTTTTGTCGTGTGCTGTGAACCGAGACCCAAGGCATTGATCTAGTAAAATGCCCACTGACAACATCGACTACGCTGCATCAAACTGCACGGAACCGCGCTCAGTATTGCGTGCCGGCGACAGCCTTGCCTTCCACGTAGCAGAGACGAACAACGCCCATAAACAGCCCATAAACGCCTTCTGAGACGCCATGTATACGCCCGGTACCAGCCGATCAATTTTCGAGCCCGCGCACCTTAGCGACGCCCTGCAAGCCAAATACAGACACACCCGCTTCCAACTCACCATCCGCACACTCAAAATAATAATCACTTTCACCGGGTAAAAATCCTGCACTTCACACTTCAGAGCCCGGGACAACACCAGCAGTTCGGCGTCGTTAACCCTGCGCAATTGGGCCAATATTTGCCCTCTATCGTGTTGAATTCAGAGCCGCATCAACAGAATACAGACCTACTGCCACAATGATGCCTGTGAGCACTATTCCAACTAATGCAATCACTATGGCCGCCATTTTTGAAATAGACTGATCAGGCTTCAGATCACCATAACCAACCGTTGTAGCAGTAATAAACGCAAAATAGATAGCATCTGATGTTCTCCATTTCTCGATGCGTCCAACAAATAATCCCAGCAAAATAATGATCATCAATAAAAACAGCAATACAGGGCTCAACACAATCAAGGCAACCCCGAACAAATGAATAAAGTAAAATGTAACCTCCATACGTAAACTCTATAAATTAAAATTTTAAGAATTAGAAAATGCCAAGAAATCCAATTAGAGCAACAGGTTTCTCCTAATCGACTATTACAAACACCTCAAGGTTCCCTAAAGAATCATTTAATTAACAGTATAACAATTCTACGAATAGCAAGCAGCTAGGTCACGAACCTCGTTGAGATGATGCTATGCGATGGCGGTCCTTTACTTATTTAAGCTCTTGCAGCCTTTTCAGCTCCTTTTCAGTTATTTGAATCATAGAGCAGTGTTTGGCTCCTTTAGGCACGTCAATTTCTATTTCCTTAAAGGTCTTAAAATCCGACGTTTCCCATGCCTGCAGGTCAAGTATTTTGTGTTTGTTCGGGTCTGCGTAGAAATACCACTTGTCACCCTCAATGAGTTTGATCCCTGCCACAGCCTCTGTGGGATGTTGCTGATTGGGGAATACATCCTTTCCTTCTCCAGCATGATCAAAGCGTTCTACGGCCGGGTTCAGGCTCTTCGATGTTACCATAAGATTGCCTTGAGGATTGGGAATTCGCCATTGCCCCACTTGATGGAACCCATAATATAAGCCTTTGTATTTTTCAATGGTCAGGTCAATGCAGTGTTTGCCATGATCGTAGTAGATTTGGGAGTCCTCCGGATTGATGTTTTTGAAGTCCTTGGTCTTGGTATAGTGCATCACCATACGCTTTTCTGTCGGATGGTTGGATGACCAATGGACATAAAAAAGCTGCTCTTCCCCACACCAAACAAACTCCGGAGCCCAGCATTTTTGTCCTCGTTTTTTAGGCATCACTTGTATAACCCCACCTGTCCAGTTAATCAGGTCCGAGGATGTCCAATGCGCTAGAGTTACACCGCTCATGCCTGTGGTATGAACCATATGATAGAGTCCCTTGACTTTTCTAATGTAAGGGTCTCTTACAAATTGATGTTTCCAATGCGGCATATCGGCATCAAGCGAGGTCCAGTTCTTGGCATCCCGGCTCGTTGCCCACAACAGTCGTTGCCCTTTATTGACAAAATAAGCCATCAGGTAAGCTGTTTTCGGCGCTGCTTTGTCAGCATTTGTTTCACAGGCAGTTTTAGATGCTACCACAGCTTGAGGCTGGGCTGTTACCGTTACAGCCAAGAAAGCCGTTAGTAAGAGAGTTGGAATCAATTTATTGTTCATGAGTGACATGGGCTCAATGATGAGGATGAATACTTCGTTTAATTCGAGTGGCTTTGTAAAAAACCGGCAAGGCTGTGCTTAATCAACGGCTTTCTTAAAGGACCCAGCGGGCAAATTGTTCGAATTGTATAGGTTAACCGTCGGGGTATCGCTCCAAGCGTATCGAACAAATTTGATTTTTTCGACCGAGCTCGATTGCACGAGGATATTGTCAACTCCAATGATCGAAGCTGTCGCTGGAGAATAAACTTCATCTTCACCAGCCACCTCAAAGATGTTTAGAGTGTTGGTCTTAAGCTTGAGGCCTTTACCAGCGTTGCTGAAATGAAGCTCGATGGCCTTACCTTTACGCATGATTTTTTTGACCTTAGGAGCATCGGCAATGAGATCTTCTTTGAAACTATATTTCCGCGCAAGCAGTGCCAGTCGATGTGCCACTTGAGGTTTATTCTGTGGGTGCACATTGCTAAACTCGCCGAGATCATTGATGACCGCCATATGAGCATCTGGTATCAATTCACTTGCCTGTTCTTGAGCCTGCCATAGTTCAGGCAATGCGGTTCGCTCATGTTTACGGTATTTGAATGGTGCTATTTGAACAAAATAGAACGGCAATTTCTCTCCCCAATTCTTTCGCCAGTGTTTTACCATCGCCTGCATTTTTGAAGTGTAGTGGTGACCATCGCCAATATTGTTCTCCCCCTGATACCAGACGAATCCTGATAAAGACATACCAGCCAATGGGTGAATCATGGCATTATATAGGACTGATCGATTATTCTTATGGAGTCTTCGACTGTTGCCTGGAATTGGCACATCAAGTTCTTCGAGGCCTGATTCCGGCGTCCAAGGTTCGATACGCGTGCCTCCCAGTGCGGCCACTATGATACCTACTGGGCATTGAAGTTCAGCCTGCATTTCAATCGCAAAGCAATACGCAACGGCACTGATATATCGCTTCGGCAGGACACCACACTGTAGCCCCTCAGGACTTGCAGCACGCCATGTGTTGAATTTGAACACATCCTTCTGAGGACTGTCGCTCATTCCGACAATCACCGATGATAACCGAATCTGGTCGTTGGTAGATTTTGCCATAATCTCAGCGCAGTCCTTGTTATTGTTGATTGGCATCTCCATGTTGGATTGTCCTGCACAGAGCCAGACTTCACCAATAAGCACGTTTTTTAAGGTGATCGTATTGCTCCCTTTAACAACAAGATTCCGACCAACGGCCTGCGCCTCTTGGGAGGGTAAAACAATCCTCCACGCTCCTTCTGAGTCAGCCTTTGTTTGTGCTTTCAACTTACCCAATTGAACACTAACACTTTCACCTACATCTGCTGAGCCCCAGATGTTGATTGGCTTATTACGTTGCAGGACCATGTGGTCTGCAAAAAACTTAGGCAGCGTAATTTCAGCACTGAGTGAACCTCCAAGCAGTGAGAGCAGGATAAAATAATAAATTTTTATTTTCATTGATTGATGAACTTTGAGCAATGGATTCATTTTAGAAATTTAGATTTATCATCAGGAATTGAGAACATTGTCTTTTTAAGTTCTTCTACTACTTCAGGAAATTGTGAGATGATATTTTGGGATTCTCCCGGGTCTTTTTCGAGGTCGAAGAGTTGATATTCATTTCCTCGTTTAAAACGTATGAGTTTCAAATCCCCCTTTAAAAGAGCCTGAGTTTTACGCTCAGGAAAATCCCAATATAAAGTTCTAGAGGAGTCGTTTAATTTCTCACCCAACAGAGCGGGGAGCATGGACTGACCATCAGTTTCAGGGCAATCAACACGGGCAATCTCAGCGACAGTCGGAAGTAAATCTTGAAAAGCGACAATGCTATTGTTTACCGTTCCTGATGGTATTTTACCAGGCCAGTAAGCGATCATAGGGACGCGGACGCCCCCTTCGAACAAATCCCTTTTATAGCCTCGTTTGTCTCCATTCGAGTTGAAGAACTTCACATCATGTCCCCCCTCATGGTGAGGCCCATTGTCAGAGGAAAAGATAATGAGCGTGTTTGTGTCTATGCCATACTTCGTTAGCGCCTCTCTGATTCTTTTAATGTCGTTATCCAGATCTAGCATCATTTTAGCAAAACCTTTTTCCTGTATTGGCCACGTCTCGTTTTCGTATGGTCCATAGTTTGGAACTTCCATTCCTCGACCATGCCGCTCGCCTTCATTATTGGCATGAGGTGTATTGGGTGTGTAGAGCAGAAAGAATGGCTTCTTGTGATGAGTATCGATGAATTTAAACATCTTTTCACGGATCAAATCAGGAGCATATTGCTTGGCGGCTTTAGCGACACCGCTGCCTCGGTGTTCCTCGGGCAACTTTTGATAACGATCCAATAACACGTTATCGAGCGCAACTTCTTTACCATTATGAATGAGAAATTCAGGATAAAAATTGTGTGCATGGAACATATTTACATAGCCAAAAAACTCATCGAATCCATGTTTGTTTGGATTCGTTGGTTCAGGTGGGTGACCCACTCCCCATTTGCCAAAGTTACCAGTGACGTAACCCGCTTTTTTAAAGAGATCGGCAATGGTTACATCTGACTCCTTGAGTAGGACATGGTTATTGCCACGAATCGTAGAGTGGCCAGTGTGTTTTCCTGTCAGCAAAGTACAGCGTGAAGGAGCACAGACGGTTGAACCGCTGTAATTACGCGTGAAGCGCATTCCTGAGGCAGCTAGCCCATCCAGATTGGGAGTAGTAAGTATTTTCTGACCATAACATCCTAAGTCGCCGTAGCCAAGGTCATCAGCGAGAATGTAGATCACATTAGGCTTGGTTGTTTGTTCTTCTGCGACGAGGTTCACAGCCCCAATGGTAAGGGCGGCAAATATGATTTGGCTAAATTTCATCAAGAGGTTGTTGATGTAAAATGTTAAAAACCAACTCTATTTGAGACTCACGCAAGAATATGAAACAAATAGATTAGTTTCACCATAATAATGATCTATGATAGGTGCCATTTAGTTTTTCTTGAGGTATTCAAGAAGATCTGTGACATCTTGAGCCTGAAGGCCCAAGTTTTTAACTGAAGGCATGATTGAGTTTTTCATGTTCTCGCGCTTCTTGATGTCTTTCACTGCAATGGCATGGTCGTTACCACCTAGATCCTTGATTAATAAAGGGTCGGCATCGACCACCAGAAAACCAGACAATGTTGTGCCATCTTTCTTTTCTACCGTGACCGTTTCAAAGCCAAATGAAATCGCAGAGGATGGATTGATCATTGAGTCCAGTAAGGCGGAGCCGTCAAATTTCTTACCGATCCCGGTTAAGTTTGGCCCTAGATCTGTTCCTTTGTCTCCAAGCTGGTGGCAACTAGAACAAATGGCTCTACCATGAAACAGTTTCTCTCCATTAGCAACGTTGCCTTTCAGCTTAAGCAGTTTGTCGATAGATGGCAGAGTTCCGTTGTCTGCGCTCAAGTGCTTAGATAGGTCAAAGGCCTCTTTAGGCACCTCATTGCTCTTTAGTTTCGCCATTAGGTTATATGACTTCCAGCTTGAATAACTCTTGTTCTTAACCCACCAACTTGCATCTCTTTTGGTATCTTCGGGACCGACGAGTGCCATTTCAAGCATTGCTAGTGCAGCGGCCTTGGAGTCAGCAAACGCCATGGCTGTCAGCATCCGCTTGCGAGCCGTTAAACTTAATTGTGTCGACATCGCGCGCTTGCGAAAATCGGCCACTGCAGCAGGCTGGTGGAGTCTCCATGCGATACCTTCAAAGCGATCGTCCCACTCTAGAGCTGGAGCTCCAATTTTTGAACGCAACAGAGCATACATTTGTTGTTCCTTCTTGGCGCAACCTGTTCCAAATGCTTCCAAATACCAGCGGTCTTCACCGTCATATTGTTCTGCAATTCGAGTTAAAATTGCCTTACTCTTTTGGAAGCTCTCGTTACGCATCGCCAGTGCGACTTCACGTCGAACCGCGGGAGATTTATCATCCACAAGTTTTTCACAAAGCTCGTAAAACTTATATCGCTCTCTACGAAGTGCGCGGAAAGCGACAATACGGGTTTGGACATCAGAGCTATCGAGTAGGGCTTCGACTGCTTTTTTTCCGTCATCGTTAATTTGGCTTAAAAGCCAAGTAGCCCTTGCTCTGAAATAATGATTATCTGCGGTCAGCATCTTCTTGAGAGCTGGTACAGCCTTGGCTCCAGCATCTTTCAGAGCAATGAACCCTAGCGCCCTGACGTTCACGGCTGGACTCTTGAGCGCTTGGACCATCCCCTCTATCGATTTTAAATCGAATTCAGGATTATGTGGCTTGAATCCCTTGGGTGCAATTCGGTAAATCGTGCCACTACCAGTTGCATCAGCCATCTTGTGCCCCCCCACTGCTGGGTCAAACCAATCAGCCACATAAATCGCGCCATCAGCTCCGACGGCGACATCGGATGGACGGAACCAAAGTGATTTGGAACTTTTTTTATGGCTGTTAAAGAAGCTGAAATTCTCCAGTGTAAACCCTGCCCCTCTAGGAGCTGGGTAATAGCCGAGGATCTCTCTATTTGCCGATTCGGCACTCAAAATCAGACCTTCGTATGCCGGGCCTAGGGCTCCATTTTCGTAAAAAGCGATTCCTGTAGGTGCTCCTCCACCATAGACATCTCCGGCCGGGAGAGTCCCTGGGTCTTCTTGCCTCCATTCAGCAATTTGGGTACTCTGTCCAGGACGGCGGTCAGCCTTCCAACTACGGGTGCCATCTGCGGAAGAGAAGCCTGCATTACCGTATTCCATTAGCCAAGTCGTACGGCATGCTGGTGGGTCATCATTGTCATTTTGAAACACATCACCATAGGAGCTGACTGTCTGCTCATAGCTATTCCGGAAGTTATGTCCTATCACAGTAAGACCTGTCCCATCAGGCTTTGCGCGACAAGCGAAACCACCAACATACATAAAACCATCATCAGAGATTTCTCCAGTTTTGTTCTTCACGCCGCCTGTGTAGGAGGACCCAACACGGATCACTTTACCACTCTTATCCTTCACCTCTGAGTATCCAGCATTCCCTTGATTGAAGTAATACTCCCCATCTGGTCCAAACGTAACTGAGTGGAGGCTGTGATCGTGATCCTTACCGCTAAAGCCGGTCAGAAAACTCTTTCGCTTATCGATGGCAGGATCGAATCTCGCATTACCATCCACATCCGTGTACATGATCAATGACGGTGGCTGTGAAACAATCACCCGGTTCCCTATGACTGCGACTCCAAGAGGAGCTACAAGTGCCTTATCTTGAACAAAACAATGGCTCTTGTCAGCCTTGCCATCGTTATCAGTGTCTGTGAGCACCATAATACGGTCCCCTTCTGGATGCTTTACATCCATTTTTTTGTTTTTAAAAACTCGATATTGAACACCTTCTGCCACCCAGATTCTACCCTTGGCATCGACATCCATATTGGTTGGGTTATAGAACATGGGAGATTGGGCCCAGACTGTAACTTCCAGATCACCTTCAACGTTAAAACTTTCAGGCGGCAAACTTAAGATTTTTTTCGGTGTTTTATCATCGACTTCAAAGACAACTGAACCTTTTCCTCCTGATGTTGGTGATAGTGCCCCGGTAGCTTTGAATGTGTGGTAGCCCTTAGGTATCTCATAAACAATCGTTGAATGGGCATGAGTCCCAATCGAGTTTCTAATCTTGCGACCACTTAACTCGATATCTGTATTTCCTGAGCTCTTAGCAACTCTAACTTGGCCATATCCGGCGTCAGCTGAAAGCCACCTTAATTTCGTAAGGGCTAACTCTCCTTTCGGTCCAATGAGTCTGGGGTTGATCCAATTAGCATGGTCATAATTGAGACCTCCCGTTGCCTCATCAACAATCAGAACTAGGTTTTTCTTACCCTTGATATCAACCGTGATATCAACCGTCTCATCTTTGGTGAGCGTCTTACTCCGAAACAGAGCATTACTGCTATTTATTTTTTTGTTCTGATTGCTCTGTTTCCGCTGTTTGCGTTCGAGTTTAGTGTTGAAGTGCATCTCTTCCTTGGTGGGTGTCTTTGTCACAACTCCATCCTTAGGCACTTTGATTTTAGCCAACCAAACGATTGCATTGAGAATCAATTTACGGAACTCATCATTCTGCCAGTTTGCATGATAATGGCCACCGGTAAAACCGAAACCTCGACCACCGTCAGGACGTTCAACACACCAAAGAAGTGTTTCTTTTTGGCCTGCGGCATCGACAATATGCTTCATAGCACCACGAGGTGAACTTGTCTTACCAGAGCGCGCAGCTTCGTCAGGAATTCCTTGAAGTACGGCCGTATGCTTCAGAGTGTCAGACCATCGCATATTATAATACCACTCATCTTTCAGCTTGAAGCCTTTGCAGCCTGAACAAATTTCATGTTCTTTATTCAATAGCGCATCACATACCCAATGAGGATTGGTTGAAAAGCGTGTCTCATAATGCCCCCCAATCCATTTCTTAAACATATCCCCCTTTTCACCAGGGGCGACGTCACAGGCGAAGTGCATCACTGCAAGCCCCATGCCACGAGAAACAAGCTCATCCATCTTCTGAAATCTGTTATTCAGAGGGTGACGTTTCAGCCCGTCAGAATAGATGACTGTGGCGGCTGCATTTTTAAAAATATTTTCGTTTTTAGGCCAATCATTCTCAACAAGAATAATATCGAGTTGATCCCCCATGGCTTCCTCCAGTTTATTCTTGAGTAGAGTAAACCCCGCTAGAAACTCATGCGCCCCGTGGGCATGACTGTCTGCACCAGCGATAAATATGATCTTTTTTTTCTCCGCGGCAGAAAGATGCCAGGCTGAAAGGCAAAAGAGTATTAGCAATAAGGAGTGTATTTTCATGCTGTTATTTTTTTTGCAAAGTTAATCGATTGCTCACAAAGCTGAATTTTATCGCTAAACAAGTTGCGCCATACATGGGCAACTTCTGAAAAACCTTCTACATCAGAAGCAAAGGCCTCAATCGCAATCCCCCCTTTGTAACCCAAACCTTTCAATGCCTTGGTAGTAGATGACCAATCAACTTGGCCTTCTCCTAATGTCGCGCGATTGCTCTCAGAAAAATGAATATGGTTAAACAAATGGCCATATAGCGTGAACGCCTCTTCAATCGATTTTTCCTCAATGTTTGCATGATGAGAATCATACAGAATTCCTACATTTTCTTCATTAATAAGCTCTAGATAGGAAGCACAGTCTTCGCAGCAATTGAGTAGTTTGATTTCAAATCGATTCAAAAATTCGATACTCAAAGAAACTCCTCTTGAAGCTGCATACTGGGCCACCTTCTTTAATACCTTGGCCGAGTTCATCCGGGCTTCTTCAACCGTAGAAGGATTATCAAAATAACCATGAGCTGCAAAAAGTGGTCCCACTAAGAGATGGGCACCTAGCTCTACGGTCATGTCGACAACCCATTTCAAGTGATCTTCTGCTGCTGCTCTGACGACCGGATCAGGGCTAGCAGGGTCTTTATCCACAGACATAGCTGTCACAGTGCTACAGCTCAGCCCTGCCTCCCTGATTTTCTGAGCCATTACACGATAATATTCGGCATTCCCTTCGGATATTGGGACTTCCACCGAGGTATACCCTAAATTTTTTAATTGCCCGAACAGGGGAAAGTGTTCTTCTGTGACCTGAGTCGTCCACAGGAGCATATTCATTGAGAAATCCATCATACGAAAAATTGTTTTAGATGCTAATTACTGAGCCGTCTTCGCTTTGATCTCCTTAATGACCGCTTCTGGCACTTTAATGATACAGCCGTGTCGAGCTCCCTTAGGTAACTTAATAAGTTTACTAATATCTTCCCATTTCTTAAAATCTTTCGTCCGCATTGCTCCAAACTTGTGAGCACGATACATATCGTAATAAACGATCCATTGGCCGCCTACCTCGATTGGCATTGGCCCCTCGACCCAGCTTGGGGTAAAGGCTTTCACCTCTGTCTTCCACGGCCCTTGCAAATTATTTGCCGTCGCTACACGTAGATTTTTCTGGGCTTTCGGGTATCGAGTTTCATCTTTTAAGATCATAACCCATTGATCACCAACTTTACGAATTAACGGGTCAATTACGCTAAATCCCGGTTCATAAAATAACTTGGTATCACTGTAGGTTTTAAAGTCTTTTGTCGTTACAGCATAGGTCCGGTGATCGTACCCTTTCTCACAGCTTTTTTGAGTTTTAGGGAAGCGATCTGGAATAGTTGAAGACCAATAAATCAAATACTCTTTCGTTTCATCATCCCACAGAATTTCTGGGGCCCAACAATTACGGGTCGTTGGTTCATGTTTCATCACAGGAAGAAATGACTGCTCAGACCAGTTGACCAGATCCTTGGAGTGTGCAATACCTATCCCTTGCTCTTTCCAACTACTTGTCCAAACCATATGAAAAACACCATCCGGTCCTTTCACGATTGAAGGATCTCTCATCAACTTCCCACCTACCTTCGGAGTTAAAAATGAGCGATCACCGTTGAGCGCATTCCAGTGCAGAGCATCTGTGCTCGAAGCTAAATGCAAACCGTCTTCGCCATTCCCTTTGAAATAGGCTAAAAGGTAATTTTCCGCCTGCGCTGCGGAAAACATGGATATTGCTCCGATGCTTAATATAATACGTCTAAATGTCATAAAAAAAATGGTTAAAGTGTTAAATTGGTGTAATACTAGTTCAGTATCCCTAAGAGATCCTGCAGAATAATAACCTTATTGAGGCACTTACAATACAGCTTCAGGTTTACAGTAAAGACCCCCTAGAGAATAGCCCGTCTCGTGGTGGTCGTTATGATGATCGAGAAAAATTGCCAACTGAAGAGCCATACGCAAAAATCCGGACATATTCTATGGAGTGAGATAATGCCGCCACAAATTTTACAGACAATCGTACACGTGTCGCACGCCAATTGAACCGAATTATCATTTCAAACCCGCTCCCTTTGCTGTGAGCGGTTTTTTTTTACTGTTGCTGTAGCCGAAAGGGCACAGCGAACACTAACAAGTGTAATAGGAATCCCCCTTTATTGGTTGGCACATGCAACCGTTACTACCTATGATCTTTGCTGAGCTACTCGGGTGATATATCCTTAAAGCCCTTCAGCTTCATTCTTCCGCTCTCCGTGTCGTGATAGAAAAACTCATACACACGCTTGTTCCCAGGGTGGGGCCATAATCCAGCACCCACACGGTGCCATTCATTACCGATGAAACAATGAGCATACATACTGCTGTGATTTGTTTTGTTGACAGGAGGATTAGTGATAACTTTTGTCTTACCTGCTTTAATTTTTAACGACTTACCTTCAAGAGTTAAGCGCATAAGATTTTTACTAAGATTCACACACTTGACGGCCCCTTTAGGAAAACTCTCGATGGAATCATCTAAGACCAAGGCTCGATGTGCAGCCTCCTTGGTTTTCCCAGGAAATACGACAATAAGGGCTCTTTTAAAACTCAGAGGTATTTTCACTTGAAGCAAGGCTTTGTCACTAGGGTCTTCGAGTAACGGCTCTTTACATACAGTCACTAGATTCCCCTTGAGACTGAGCATGAAACGTTCATGATTTAAGTATTTTTTAAACTTTGCTTTGATACCAGCAACTCCGGGGTCAGCTAGAGGATCATGCAAGTAAACTTCACGAAAATCACGAGCTTGGCAAAACATCAAACACCTTACCGAAACAACTCTTATTGGTTTTTCACTCTCAGCAACCAAGGAAGGCTTACAAATAAAGAAAATCAAGCATAGTAATATATACGTTCGTTTCATAATAGTTAGAATTATTATTGATCAAATTTCATCCGCAGAAAGCCATCGGAAATGAGTAATCACAAACCGACGGCCAAACCTCTCGTTAACACTACTCGACAGTTGAGTGATTGGAGTAGATGGGTGATCTGATGAATCCACAAATTGAGGTAGGCGCTGTACTGTAGCTTCACACCATGCACGCGCAACAACATCCCCCTCACTGTTTCGAGAGTCACCGTATGTGCGTATTTTGAAGGTATCTCCGCGCACTGAGATCACACTCGATAACGGGCCCAACAAATCGGCCTGAGTGATCGCAACGGGAGATCCTTCTCCACTTTGGCCTTCCAGAGCATCTGTATTTTTGAGGCCTATTTTATCATGATTTGCTATTTTCTGTAGATTGACCTCGATTGAATCATCCGCTGTTAAACCATTAATTCCAGAACGATCAATAGCTTTCTGCAGCACTCCCGAGAGTGCATGAAGACCACTTGCATTGCCAATTCTTCGATTAACAAATTCACCAAGACTTTGGAAAGGAGCCTTATCTCTTTCACCACGAAGTCGCAGCTCAATCACGATACTCTCAGCAAGCAATTTGATTTCACCATCATCTAACGTGCGGAACCCTGCCCAGCGGATGGCACCAGCCAGATCAGCAGGTGGTTGATTCCCTACGTCTGGATCTCCCGCAAGGGGAAGGCCCATTCTGGGAAAAGCAGTACGATCATACATTTCATACGATCGATTCGACCAACCAGTCACAGCCTCGTCTCGGAGTGACATTAATATGGCCCTCCATGCATCTACCGAATCGGAATTTACATTAAACATTCCGGAAACCATTAATTCAGCAGAAAGACCTCTTGATGCACGAACGTCTGACTCTAGAACTTCAGTTACTCTTTGTGACACATCCATACTTAAAGAGGGCGCGGCCACAAGACGTCTATTTAGAGTTTTACCTTTACCTTCAACAAGTTCGGTCAAGACCTCTTCTCGGGACCGTTGCTGTCCTGCATAGTCAGCAGTCTGATCCACGATAGAGGAAAAATAGTACCCGTCCCAAAGTAGATCATTGAGCAAGTAGGAATGATCAAGATAAGCGTGATTAAATGATACCTCACCTCCTGATGAGGCAACCTTCGAAGACTCAACCATGGGGGGGGCATATGAATTGCCAAAGGGATGGGTCACTCGGGGTAGAGTTCGGCCGCTAACTATGTTGGAATGTAATAGCTCCCCCATGGAAGCACAAGGCCCCAGAGGAAGGCGGTGCATAGGAACATGAGATACACCTTTAGCTGCCGTGGCACTTGCGCCGTAGAAACCTCTGTTTGTCTGAGGGTCGATTTCAATACCGGGAAAATCACTGAAGCTACTCATCTCTCGCAACTGTACGTCGTAGCTCTGATGAATCATACCTACATTGGCTGAATTCTGTATTCCGCCTTCAACAACATGATTATTATACAACCAAGGTTTTGTTGAGTTCTCTTCATCAACAGTCGTTTTTGCAGTCATCGTCAATATAGCAAAAGGACTCTTTCCTCCAGGGGTATTATCGTCGTTGCTCTGAAATAAATCCCCTACTCTAAATTCACGTTCTATGACTGGCTCATCAGGGGTCTGACTTAACTCCGTCTCAACATCAGAAAACTTAAATTCAAACCGGCGTAACAAATCTTCATCATGTGAAACCTCATTGCCTGACAGAACATCCACCATGAAGTCAGGTCCACGTCCCGCACCTAGGCGTTTACCTGGTTTCACTTCGACTGTAAAAGTATCCGATTTTTTCATGCCAAACCAACCACATCTGGCATAGTAACCTCTTTCAAAAGGGTAAACCGTAGCTTGTGGTCTACTATTTAATTGGCCTAAGTGATCGGTACAGAGCCCTGCTCGGGTATTCCAGCCAGGAACACAATGAACCCCCATTTCACCGAGTGGACCATATTGCTTGCGAAAATCTTTTTCTGTCACATACATTGCTGTTTCAGTATCGAAAAAAGCACGCGGCTCAAAAGTGTCCCCCTGATAACCTGCGACTTCCAGACCCCATGTCCAATCATCTTCTACATAGGGCGAGAATACCTTTACCTCACCAGGTTTAAGAATGATCTGTTCTCCAGGCTGATCACCAGTATCCTTCTCTGACAAAATCAAATTAAAGTATTTGCGGGCAAAAGGGTTTCCTTGTTGCTCAAGCTGAAACATGGCAAGACCGCTGAATCTACCATATTCAAAATCCGTCCTCACATAGGCATCATTTTTCTTAAATCGAAAAACCACCGGTGGATCCCAAATCCGGACCCTCATGTAGGGCATCCTTATTTCTACGTCGTAAGGATTATGTAGTGTAACCACTGGATCATAACAGAGCATTGGAACACCATAGTTTTGATGACCCCTTGGGTTTCCGCTAACATCATAGAAATTCTTTCGCCCCGCGGTTAGCAGCTCATGAGATACCATCGAAAATACCATTTGAACTTTTGAAATCACCGGAAGAAGCCTGACCCGATCCGGCGCATCTGCAAATTCTTCGTATTCCTCCTTAGATGCAAATGGTGTATAATCGGACTCATCCAACGTCACCTGAGGTTGTTTATTCGCTACGTTTTGGACACGTTTGTAGAGTTCATAATAACTTTTAAGACTACTCCATCGAGGGCTTCCTTGGTCCTCAAAGTATAGTTCATCAGTGGTATCCACCCCCCTGACATCGGTCAAAAGCGAAGAGGGCGCAATGGATGACTCAAAAACAGAACTTAAGTCGACTTTTAATCCACCGCGGGCTACATCGCAGAGAACACCGAGCGAGGATTCAGTCAAATCGTGTAACCTCCCCGTGATCTCTTGCCGCCCATCTGGACCAGTCAACAACACAGAATTTCCCATGGTAACACTTGCCTTTTGATGATCTAAACCACTCAACTTAGGAGATAATGCATCTACACGCACTCTTGCTGGTGCAACACGGTTGATAATACTTGGTCCAACAGCACTACCTACCTGATCTTTCTTATTGAGCCTAATACTGGCCGCCATACTTTGGTCCATTACAGCCCAGCCATAACTTCCACCGGAACGATTACCATCCACATTCACAAGCTCAACTTTGACTCCGGGATCAGAGTATAATTCTGATGGCGAACGATTTAATGGCCCCAAGGTATCTGGATTCACTACCCATTGCCAGTCATCACCAAAATCACCAGCAAGATCCGAGTTCACCATATCTGGATCAGCTTGATCTTCATGTTTTTTTGTGGATTTCAGCCACTGTTGAAACCCATCAGCCTTTTCACTATAGTTTGGACTGCCAGACAAAGATGGCTGCCAGCGCCATGAGTCCCATACACCTAATGCATTTGGCTGAGCTGAGTTCATATCAACAAATGATGCCCTCGCTGTAACTGCCCGATCCACCCCCAGAGTCTTCTGAAGCTCTCCTATCGCTAACATCAAGGCCATGCGTGCATTCGCTTTCGCCTCATATTGAGCAGCTTGATGATTCGAGGCTCTTAATTCCACTGAGGAGAGGCTCAACATGGCAAGGGCGATCATTACTAATAGAACCATCACACTGACGGTAGCTATTAAAGCAAACCCGCCATTCGATCTTTCCAAATGTTTGCTATTTTTCATGATGCGTGAGAAGTAAAAATATTACTAATCGTAGTTGTCGCTGCTCAACAAGGTCCCTATTGACCTATGCTAAATTTATGAATCATTGTATGTTTGTATGTTTCACCAGGCTGAATAACACTATTAGGAAATGATGGCTGGTTAGGACCGTCAGGAAATTTTTGAGTCTCTAGGCACAAACCTGTCCTATGTTGATACTTCATTCCGCCTTTACCACTCACAGTGCCATCCAGAAAGTTGCCACTATAAAACTGAATCCCAGGCTGATCAGTGAATATTTGCATTTTGCGTCCCGATTTAGCGTCATAGAGAGTTGCAGCAAGCTCGACTCCTTGACCATCTCGTAGAACCCAACAGTGGTCGTAACCCCCGCCAAATTTCAACGCCTCATAATCGTCATTGATGCGTGATCCAATACGTTGCTCCGATGTAAAATCCATGGGGGTTGAAATCACAGATTCTCTTTTACCTGTAGGTATCAACCCAATTGTCGTTGGTAAATACTGCTCAGCCTCCAGCTTTAATGTATGATCAGTAATTGGCTTCGATGGGTCACCAGACAAATTCCAATAACTGTGATGGACTAAATTAACTGGGGTCTCTTGATCCGAAGTGGCCTCAGCTTCCCAAATCAATTCATTTTCATCGGTCAGCCAATAGGTAACTTTAATATCTAGATTGCCTGGATAGCCTTCCTCTCCATCCGGAGATCGATATGCAAATGTAACTCCCTGCGCTCCTGGTTTCTGTGTAACCGAAGCTTTCCAGAAAACTTTGTCGAATCCGACTTTACCACCATGTAGGTGACATTCAATCCCTCCTGGATCGTTATTTTTTGCCAGTAAGTATTCTTTTCCAGCGAGGCTAAACTTGCCCTCCGCGATTCGGTTGCCATATCGACCTACAGTGGAACCAAAATAGCTCGTGTTTGAAAGCCAGCCCTTGAGTGAATCATAACCTAGAGTTATATCTGCAAGCTTTCCGTCCCGATCCAGAGCCTCAAGAGACACCAGAGTAGCTCCATATTCCATCACCACGGCTCTCATACCGTGTTTATTGACCATCGTATACTTGGTGACCTCCCGCCCGTTGATGACACCATAAACTTCCTTAGTGACTTCTAAATTCGGCTGTGCGGGGGAATCTTGGCGATCACCACAAGATGATAGTATTAAACTGGCGCATAAACCAGCCAGTGGCAGGGATGTAAAATATTTGTTTCTCATAGTCGTTATAGATTATTAATTTGCAGCGGCCTCGACGGAATAAAACACAGATTGAACCTGTTCCGAATAATCCTCATCCGTAAATGATGTCATTGAACCTTGAATCGGGATGGGGGCTGATATAGGAACCCAGTTCACCATGTCATTCGAGCGATAAACCACAAATTCTGTACCAGGAACAAAACCTGCTGTTTTCCAACGGATCACTATATCCTGGTTTTCACGATCAATTTGAAACGAATCAATTTTAAACCTGCTATTTGCATCGGTTGGGTCTGTTCCTATCGCAATTTCTTCAGCGTCACTTTGACCATCCTTATCAAAATCTGTCTCGCTTGGAGAATCATCGGGGCCGGCAACATCGTCTAATCCTTCGATATCATCGCTCGGACTAAAATTAATAATTTTATATTCATCAACATCAGAAAGACCATCGTCATCATGATCCCTTGGTGCAGGCGTTGCATTCGAGCCATTGGTGTAATGCGTAGCCACCTCCTCAGCTGTAAGCACACCCTTCCATAGCCTTAACTCATCAAACGAGCCCACAAACCCACTATCCGATGTCCAGCGCGAACGTCCTAAATAGTTGGTTACATCAGCCATATCGGTGATATCAAAATGCGGGCTGAGATCCTTATCAACTTCGACGCCATTGACATAGAGAATCACTGCGTCATTTTCACCGTCCCAGGTCAAAACCAAATGAGTCGGTTCAGTCAACGAACTTGTAATTGCTGCAGATTCGCCCAAGCGCTGTTCAATATTTGTTGTACCCTGTTTATATCCAGCAATTAGGATATCTGTATTGGTGTGAGGTGATGCAAAAATGTAATAGCCATTACTACCACTGCCATCCGAGCCCTCTCCAAAATCGAAAAACCTCTGCCAAGCGGCATCACTGGTCACGCCGGCCCATAGCTCGATAGATATATCATCACCAAGGTTCGAAATCAGGTTAGCTGGTAAGGCTACATGATCCACATTGGCTCCAGTTTGTGATCCGTCATTCCCCAGCTCCAACTGCCCACCGGAAAAACTGCTTCCCCCAGTGATGTTTACTAACGTTCCATCCTCAGCTCCTATGGAATCGTTCACGTCACCATCGAAATTATAACGATGACGCATCACGGCTGGCTCCCCGACCGGAATAGGTGGAAAAAAGATGGCATCAAACTCAGATGCAGGCATGGCAAACATGGTGCCATGACGAACCCCGGATGGCATGGTCAGCTGATTCGTCTTTTCAGTCCAGTTGACCAAATCACTGGATGTCGCAACTCCGTAATATCCCAGTCGATAATAATCCCAATAAAGAAACCACGTATCTCCCAGTTTTGCCGCACTTGGGCCCTCCGCCCAGCCTCCGCCAGCAGCGCCGCCAAAAAGTGGTGCACTTGCGGGAATAGCATACGGTCCAGACTCGTTAATTGACGTTGTATAATGGAGCGATTTACCAGGATCACGTTCATCTTTGACGAACATACCGTAGGTTCCATCACCGACTTCAATAATCGATGCGTCAATGACATCCCAGCCTGGCTCATAGAATAGCTCAGCTTGTGTAAATGTTACAAAATCTTTGGTTGTTGTTTGATATTGGCGACCTTCGCCATTGAAGGTTCCGGTCACTCTGGATGACCAAAATATGGTATAGTGATCGTTAGATTCATCGTAAACCATTTCCGGAGCCCAAACATTTTCAGCGTTGGGAACACTACCCATCACATCCAGTCTCTGTGGTTCGCTCCAGTTGATCAGGTCATCGGAAAAAGCGTAACCCATATCCGTTCCTGACCAGTTGGTGGTCCACACCATATGGAATTTCCCATCCTTGCCTCGGGTGATATGAGGGTCACGAGTCAAAGTTCCTTCATCTGGAACTAGCACCACATTGCCGTCGTTAAGCTCTGTCCAGTTCAAGCCATCACGAGAATAAGCGAGATAAACTCCATTTTGACCATTACTGCGAAAAAAGCTGAAAACCAATACGTCTTGAAGGTCGGGAGGCGTGCTCGTACTGCTATTAGGGTCAGTTCCATAAGCGATCTCTGCCTTATCTCTGCATCCGTCGTCATCCGAGTCGTCTGATACAGGTGAAGTTGCATCACCAGGGGCATCACTCCCAGGAGTAAACGGCTGACGTAAAACACCCAAAAGAAATGGATTTAAACGGCCTGACACCTCATCACCATCTTCTAGCCCATCACCATCACTATCTTTATCATTAGGTCTTGAACCTAATTGAAACTCAGTAAGATCCGAAACCCCGTCCCCATCAAAGTCACCAGTTCCAGAGCCCGGCCCAGATCCTGCATTCCCCCCATTTAGATCATCCAATGAACTTATACCAGCAAAACCCAACTCCCAGAAATCATTAATCCCATCACTGTCACTATCGAAATTTTGTAAAAACTGGCTTTCGGGCAACGCTACATTACTAATCCGTATGTCATCAATGTACCCGCTTAACCTATCTGCATGGAGATTCTTATACAATCCACGCCCCACTGAGATTGCCCAAGCGTCAGAGCCTGAAGTTCCACTCGTATAAGCAGGAATTGTCTTTGCCGTGGCACTGCCAACGAGTTGACCATTCAGAAATAACTTCATGGTATCGTCTGATGCATTGTTAACGGCCACCACATGATACCATGTATCAACAACAACGCTCTGGCTCGATATAATCTCGGTGGCACCCACAGCATCCGTGATTAAGATTCTCACCTTATTGGCATTCGTCTTTTGAAAGTAAACGGGAGCTAAATAGCCGTATTCACCATCCATTCCCAAAATCGTAACATATCTCCCCATGCTGCCGTTCGAAAACTTCACGGCAGCCTCAATTGTCCAATCTTGAAGAGCCCCGACGTCCTCCCCGCTCAGCTCGAGCCCACCCAGTGTCATGAGACCCGCAGCGCTAGCGCTAGCATTCGTTACACTTCGTGTGGAGCCAACCTGATTATAGGCTGGAACATCATCGCCATGATTGACACCGTAACTGCCAGCTCCCCATGCGGACAAATGGTTTCCATTGCCAGAAATATCTGCAGCCGCCGACTGAAATACCCCATTAGCGGTTGTATGTCCATAGCCTCCCCCTGATACAACACTAGCGTCGACCAAGTCTTGCTCAAAATTCCAGTGCGCAATTGTCTCAGCCTGAACTGATGAGACAAAGCCACACAGAATAAAACCCAATACGTATTTACAAAGCATACGAATAGAACTATCCCTCAATATTAAAATCCGTCCAGAGGGAGAGAACTTTACAGTAAATTCTGAATCGAGAATTCGGAAGCCCTCGACCTATCTCGTTATCAAGTCCTTTTCAGTGAGATTACCTTTCTGGAGTTTATAATCTTCTCTGGCCTTTTTAACCTCCTCAACAGAAAGGGGCGGCAGATCATTTGACCAAGATTGACGGACGTATGTAAGAACGTCAGCGATTTGCTGGTTCTTGATATCCACCAATGGGGGCATTACGCCGTTATAGGCCTTGCCGTTCACTTTAATCGGACCTTTCAAGCCATGAATAAGAATAGCTGCAGCATGCATCGGCTCCGCAATTAACCAATCCGACCCATCAAGTGGAGGAAAAACTCCTGCTACACCAGCACCTTCACTACCATGACAAGCTATACACATTTGGTTGTAAATAGCCACACCGCGAGCGTGGACAGCATCGTCAATTGTATACTTTCGGACTTCAGCCTCGGTATTAGGCACTACTGAGCTAAGTTTCTTGGTGATACTCACGGCTAATGGAGAGTCTATAGCAGCAAATTTCTTTTGTAATGCAGGCATGTCCTCGGGCTCTACAACACTAACAAAATAATCAATTAGAACAGAAGTAGTTGCATCATCGAAGCCATCGTGTTTTGAAGGTTTGGCCTGCACATGAAGTATTGCCTCTGCCTGACCTCGCAGGGCCACGAGATAAGCATCGCTCAGTCCAACATCCGAACTGGGCACGTTCAATCTCATCAGAGCACTGGCTACGCTTTCAGATGGGGCAACTTTAGAGAATGCCAGTAACAATTGTTGTAAAGCTCTTGGCTCAACTTCGGTGATGAAGCCATCTCTAATAAACGTGCTCTCTAGTAGACCCTTATCGGGAGCATGCTTAATAGCCGCTCGTCGGACACCAGCATCAGGGGACGCCATCGCCCGCTTGAGCGTTTCCACATCCAAATGGTTAAGCTCCTGCAGGGTATAGAGGTGAACCAAAGTAAAGGGCGTTGCCTTTTTTAAGCTAACGACAAGCTTGAGCATCTCATCATCGGTAGTTTTATTGTTCGAGTTTACGCTATCAAGAATCTTCTGTTGTGCTTTGATTTGCCAAAATTGAGACGGAGGTTTTTCTTTTGTCAGAATTTCAACCGCCTGAGCTAAACTCATTACTGAGTGAGCCTCCGCTTCCGAGCCTTTTGGAAAAACACGGTAAATCCGGCCATGCTGCTTGTCACGTAGAGGACACACATAGGCATTTCCTCTGCCTTTCTTTGCGTCATAGCCAGCGGAGTGTTTCGTAGGAACAGGGTTGTGTTGAACAATAATGTTATACCAGTCACAGATCCACAAAGCACCATCTGGTCCCACCTCGGCAGCCACCGGTGCCGACCACGCATCTGCCGAGTTATACATATTGTTGGGAAGCTGGGTAGCTTTGAACCCAGCCCCCCTAGGAGTGAACTGAAATTGGCCCACTAGCTTCCCTGTAGGAGCGCAGACAAAGGCAATTTTATTGGTATAGGTATCAGGAAATCTCCTCCCGGTATAAAAGGCATGTCCGGCAGCAGATGTATAGCCTCCGTGCACGTCCACCTGGCGGACATCGGTCGAGGAAGGAAAAAAGAGAGGGTTCGAATCCGCTCTGGGAGTGCGTGGCTGTTTGAGATCAAACTGCTTATAAATACTTCGAGGGAAAGTCATGTACATCGAAGGGTTGGCATTAGCAGTAGAAGCAAAAATATCAAAGTCCTCGGTCATACCCAGACCCCATGTGTTGTTCGTTGTATTCTGAAGAAACTCGAGCTCGCATAGATGTTGAAGAGTTCCATCCTTACCAAGTTCCTCTTTCGCTGGTTGTGGCTTAAGCCGGAAACGAAAAATCCCGGTGCGAAAGTCATGTTTTTTACCGCCAACGGTCCCCTTGAAACCAGAGTATCCGACCGTCGCATAAATCCACCCATCATACCCCCAGCGCATATTTGATGGCCCTGCATGAGTATCGCTCATAGAAAACCCCTTAAAGAGAACTTTTCTTACATCGGCGACATCATCACCATTGGAATCCTGAAGAAAAAGCAGTTCCGTGCCATTGGTGCAAATCACCCCCCCATAGGCATGAAGCACGGAAGTGGCCAGAGAGAGCTTGTCTGCAAAAACCAAAAACTTCTCGGCGATACCATCCCCGTCTGAATCTTCACATATCTTGATACGATCGTTACCAATATTGCCAGAACGATGATTATTCGGGTAATCGATACTTTCCACAACGTAGGCTCTTCCGCGGTCGTCCCAGTTGACCGCAATCGGATTAATAATATCCGGTTCGCTAGCAAAAAGAGATATCTCAAATGATGCAGGCACTTGTACGTGCTTGATTGACTCCTGAGGTGATAACGGTTCCTGATAGGATTCAATCGTTTTCTGCTTCAAATAGCCAGGTAACCTTGCCTGGGCAAATTTCAGCGGCTGAATATCAAGATTATTCAGACTAGCTCGGTTAGCATCCCCCACACACCAGAGAATAGCGCGCCGAATAATTTCATGAAAATCTGGATGATCCCACACCCGATGATCATGACCAGAGGCAGTATAAAACACCCGCCCCTTTCCTTGATTACGGATCCAGCTCCACGGTTCATCATCACGCTTTTGAAGGATGATACGATCCTCAGCATGACGATCGTGTGCATACGTCTCATCCCATGCATGCACACACTTACAGCCACGAGTGATCGGATGGCTCGTCTCTGTATTCTTGGGGCTAAATACGCCGGTCCCATGAGACATAAAACGGGCTCCCACAAGATTTACGAATGTATCAGACTTACCATAACAAGCGGACGCGCAATGAATCGGCAAAAAACCACCTCCCTCATTGACGTAGTCCAACAAAACCTTTTCCTGATCAGGTGGCATTGTTCCATTTTGCTCCCAGTTGCCATACATCAAGAGAGCATCATACTGTTTAAGCTTCTCAGCATCAAATGCCTCTTTAGGATTTTCGGTGTAACTAAAGTTAACGCCATGGGCACCTAGATGCTTCTTAATAACTCGATAGCGGGTTATCGGATCATGGGCTGCAGAATGAGATTTTGGGGCTCCCAAAAAAAGCACCGAAATACGTTTCTCTCCCTCGACAGGAGCTCTGGAAGTTTTTGCTCCAACATCTCCAACCCATAAACTGAGAACAATGAACGGCAAGGTTCGAATCATTTTGTTGATCATCCCCATAGAGTTGTAGAGGCATAAACGTTCAAAGTCCGGCGTGCGAGCTCTCGAAGGCAGTTCGGCTCAGCCGAGAATCCAGCCCCCATCACCCTAACCAGAAGCTAAAGTAAAGGTACATTCCTAGCACAATCGCAAGAACCAGTGCGGCAAGTAATTTATTGCCCAGATCCCAACTCGTATTCCATTCGTCGTCTTCATTTTTAATGGAATGATAAGTAATGCCTTTAATTTGTTCTTCACTAGGAGGCTCTGTTAACAAGGATGCCACCACAACCATAATCGCACTGAGGGCAAACAAAACACCTGTGGCGTAAAGAAAGCTAAAATCACCTATTTGGGACAACACAGGGATATCCATCTTGCCTGCGTCTGTGGCACTGAAAAAAGTCTGAGAAGTCAATTTTATCATCCCGAGAATAAAGCCGCCACCAAGCCCCCACACAGCACCCGCAGCATTGATTCGCGTCCAAAATAAGCCCAGCAAAAATACAGCCGTGATCGGTGGAGCTAGGTAGCCCTGCACACTCTGAAGATACTGGTATAAACCTCCTCCTGAAACCATTTTCATCACAGGAATCCATAATAAGCCAAGAATAACCACCGCGGCAGTAGCCATTCGCCCTACCGATACATAGTGCCCCTGACTCTTGCCTGGTCGCAGTTTTTCATAAATGTCCACAGTAAACAATGAAGCACTAGAATTGAACAGAGAAGCCAAAGAGCTCATCAACGCAGCGAGAAGGGTGGCGACAATTAAACCTCGTAGACCCGCAGGTAATAAAGTCTTAACCAAGGAAGGGAAAACCTGATCTCCATTCACTTGAAGTTGATAAACTTGACTAACTTGTCCATCCTCGCCCGTCACTTCTATTTTTTTCAGATTCCGTGGGATGAAAAATCCTCCCTGTGCGCCTTCAGAGGTAGGGGCATTGTGAGCCTTCAATCTAGCATTCGCATCGGTAATAATCTGCCGTTGTTCAGAAGATCCAATTTCTGTTGTGTAGGTTTTACTCGATAACTCTTCGGCAAGTCCTTTATTATACTGTTTATCCAAAACCGAACCAATCATGCCGGGGATAAGGAAAATAAGGACGGGTGTTGTTTTAAGAAGGCCTCCAAACAGAGCGCCTCGTCGAGCCGTCTTCAAATCCTTTGCAGCTAAAGTTCGCTGCACAATATACTGATCTGTGCACCAATACCAGATACCGATGATGGGAGAAGCAATCAAGACACCAAGCCATGGAAAGTCAGGATCGTCTAAGGGGCGCCACAGGGCGTATTGATCTGAGTTTGTTTGCAAGGTGGTCACCATTCCAGACCAGCCTCCGTCAATACGGCTAAGACCGTAGACCGTGATTAAGAAGGAACCGATCACCAACAGGATTGCTTGTGGTGCAGAGGTAAAGATGACTGCACGCATCCCACCAAACACAGTATAGAGACCTGTAAGGATTACCGTCAAAATAGCACCTACCCAGAAGGCATTGTCTCCCCATTGTTCGGGAGGCCCCCATTGAAAAGAGTCGGGTAACAATGTTTGAAATACTAACGCCCCGGCATACACAGTCACACTCACCTTGGTAAACACATAGGCGACCAATGAAACCATGGACAAGATCCAGCGGGCCTTTGAGTTAAAGCGCTTCTCAATAAACTCAGGAATCGTGTATACCCCAGACTTATAATAAAAGGGGACAAAGAAGTAGGCTAGTAATATCATACACCAGGCATGCAACTCCCAATGTGCCATCGCCATCCCTGTAGAAGCCCCCTGCCCTGCGAGGCCCACAATATGTTCAGAGCCTATGTTTGATGTAAAAATCGATGCCCCAATGGCAAAAAAACCAACATTCCTACCTGCTAGAAAATAATCTTTCGTTGTATCCTGACCTTGACCCGATCTCCATGCGATATATCCAATGATGCAGAAGTATACGAGAATTACTAACCAATCTGTCGTTTCCATGATATGTTATTGTCTGTTGTTGATTTATTAATTGTTGAGAAATAATGAACTATTTTTGCCCATAGTAAGCATGGCTCCCATGCTTTCTGAAAAAATGCTTATGCTGAAGGTGCTCTGGGACTGGGGCCACGATGCTGTTTAGAGCCAGAGTTTGAGCGGCCATGTCAGCAACCACCTCGAGAGCCAAGGCGGTCTCGAGAGCTTTCTCTGGCGTCGCCCCCCAGGCAAAGGGGCCATGATTTCTTACCAACACGGCGGGAACTTCGAGGGGATCCATCTCCAAAAAGCTCTCGGCAATCACTTTCCCTGTCTCCCACTCATACTGTCCTATAACTTCCTCAGGTGTCATCGAACGGGTCACTGGCACAGAACCGTTGAAATAATCGCTGTGCGTCGTCCCTAAACAAGGAACGCCCATGCCAGCTTGGGCAAAGCTCACCGCCTTTCTTGAATGAGTATGAACCACAGAGTGAACACCCTGCGCGCCCCATTGATTATATAAATAACAATGCGTAGGAGTGTCAGAAGAAGGTCGATGATCTCCATCCACCAACTCACCTGCCAAATTCATGACCACCATCGATTCGGGCGTCAGCTGATCATAATCAACGCCACTCGGCTTGATTGCGAAAACTTTTACATCTGGGCTGTAAATACTCACGTTTCCGAAAGTAATATCAACTAAGCCCATTTTCGACAAGCGCCGGTTAGCGTCGCAGCATGCGGTTCGTATTTCTTCAAAATTCATAACTCAGGAGGTCAACAGTGGTCTTCTACCAGTTTTGATTCCACTTCAACTCTTTCTTAAACTGACGTAGATTGGTGCCTTCATCAATCACAAGGCACTCCACCCCAGCGATGTCAGCAAACATCTCTACTTGCTCGATCGTCGTTGTATAACTAAATACCGTATGGTGTGCTCCTCCAGCAAGAAGCCAAGCTGTTGTCGCCGTTGGTAAATCAGGCATCGGCTCCCATAAGACACGAGCGACTGGCAAATGGGGCATATCATCATCTACCGTCTTCGCATGCACTTTGTTGACAATGATTCTAAACCGTGGCCCCATATCCACGAGGGACACGTTGACGGCTTCACCAGACTTACCATCAAAGACCAAACGCACAGGATCCTCTTTCCCGCCAATACCCAATGGATGAATTTCGCAAGATGGGCGAGCCTGAGCAAGTCCAGGACAAATTTCCAACATGTGGGATCCGAGACACCGCATTCCGGCAGGGTCAAGGTGATAGGTGTAATCCTCCATAAATGAGGTTCCACGATCCCCCTCTGCATTCATCACCTTCAAAATACGTAACAAAGCAGCATGCTTCCAATCACCTTCAGCTCCGAAGCCATAGCCATCGAGCATCATTCTCTGCACCGGTAACCCAGGCAATTGCTTCAGACCATGTAAATCCTCAAACGTACTCGTAAACGCCTTGTATCCCCCGGCGTCCATAAATCGACGCAGCCCAAGCTCAATTTTGGCAGAATCCTGTAAACTCACATGCATGTCTCCAGCACGCTTTAGCTTTGGATCCATAAAATACATCTGATTATACTCATCACATAGCTCCAATATATCGGCTGAATTCACTGATTTGATCGATTCAACCAAGTCTCCAATTCCATGTGTATTAACTGAAAAACCAAACACATTTTCCGCCTCTACCTTATCCCCTTCTGTCACCGCAACTTGCCTCATATTGTCACCAAATCTTACCACCTTAAGTGACTGACTTTCGGCCCAAGCACACACAACACCACCCCATGACGCCAGCTGTTTCACTACATTGGGGTCCTGCCAATGCCCGACAACAATCGCGCGCGCCTTCCCCAAACGAGCACAAATATGACCAAACTCGCGGTCACCATGGGCCGACTGATTGAGGTTCATATACTCCATGTCAATACTCTTCCATGGGATATCCCTATTAAACTGAGTGTTCAGATGGCAAAACGGTTTGTTTAGTAAATTTAAACCACCAATCCACATTTTGGCAGGTGAGAATGTATGCATCCAACAAATCAAGCCAACACATGCCTCACTTTGATTGGCCTCCTGACATAGCCGCTTGATTTCATCTGCGCTCTTCAAACAATTTTTAAAGACAACCTTCAGCGGAATACCAGGGTTATCGTTAAACGAATTAGCGATCTCTAAACTATTTGCATCAACCTGCTTTAAAACGTCATCTCCATACAGAGTCTGACTTCCTGTGATAAACCAAACTTCCTTTTGATTATTATATATTGTCATTATTTTATCGATTACTTTGAAATTTCTTCTTTGATGGTGATTAAATCTTTCATCACAGCATACAGGTCTCCTGCCCCTCCACGCTTACCAAATCCATCATGCAGATCTCGATAGATGCCAAATAGACGGGTGTAGGTTTCATGATTCTGTTGATCCGGCGTATAAGCTCGCTCGGTCACACGCGTCATCGCCTCCTGAGCGGTGGAAAAATCCGGGTAAACCCCAGCAATCACGGCGGCCCCCACAGCAGCTCCGAGAGCACACGTCTGTGAGGATTGGGAGACACATACTTCTCGCCCAGTTACATCTGCATAAATTTGCATCAACATGGCATTTTTTTCCGCAATGCCACCAGCGCAAACAATCCGTTCAACCTTCACACCATACTCCTCAATACGTTCTAGAATCATGCGCGCACCAAAGGCAGTGGCTTCGACCAGTGCACGATAAATTTCAGATCGGGTGGTATGCAAGGTTTGACCGATCAAAGCCCCCGTCAACCGCTGATCAACAAGTACCGTTCGGTTTCCGTTATTCCAATCCAATGCCATCAAGCCGCTCTCCCCTGGAGACATCGACTCTACATCCTCAGTCATCTCTCGGTGTAACGTGGCATCACCCTGACAAACGGTTTCTACCCACCACTTAAAAATATCTCCTACCGCACTCTGCCCGGCCTCGATCCCATAATATCCAGGTAATATCGATCCCAGCACCTTGCCGCAAATCCCTGGAATATCCTCCACCGCCTTATCCGCTTTCACAATGGCACAGTCACATGTGGAGGTTCCGATGACTTTCACCAAAGTCCCCTCTTGAATACCACATCCAACAGCACCAAAATGAACATCAAACAATCCCATCGAAATCGGGATACCCACATTGAGTCCTAACTTCTTCGCCCAAGCTGAACACAAATACCCCGCCGTTTGGCTAGCATCATAGGCTTTCTCATAGAGGCGATCTCTGAGCTCTGCCAATCGAGGGTCGAGCATTTCTAAAAATTCCTTATCCGGTAAGCCACCCCATTCATCGGAGTAAAGCGCCTTGTGACCCGCCGCGCAAACACTCCGTTTAACCAGCTTAGGATCCTCGATTCCCGCCAATACGCTGGGAACCCAATCGCAGAGCTCCACCCATGAATAAGCGCTGTCAAAAACACGTTGATCCACTTTCAGACAATGCCAAATCTTGCTCCACCACCATTCCGAGGAATACACATTTCCACACTTCGCCACAAAATGGGGTCGGTGCGTTCTCGCTAAATCGGTAATCGTAGCCGCCTCCTCATGGCTGGTATGATCTTTCCATAACCAACACTGAGCTGAAAGATTCCCCTCAAACTCAGAACTCATCCCAAGTGCCTGATTCAAAGAATTAACAGGCAAGGGGCTGGATCCTGTCGAATCGATACCAATTCCCACTACCTTTTCAGCTTGAAAATCTTTGCAGGCTTTAGACTCATTGAGAGCTAGCTTGATAGCTTTTTCAGCTCCTCTGAGATAATCTCCAGGATGCTGCCGCGCGAGGTAAACATCCGACTGATCAAGCAAAATCCCCTCATCACCACTCGGATAACCATAGACCCCCGTGCCAATTTCAACACCATCATCACAGCAAACGACAACGGCTCTGCAGGAGTTGGTTCCATAATCCAGACCTATCACAAACGACATGCTTGATTATATATAAAATTTAATTCAGCTATCACACCCTTTGCAAACTTGACAGTAAAGCTCCAGAGTTTACATTGCCCTTGCATCTAAAATTTAACGTCTCAGATTATCATTATGAAGGTCACCATGCAAACGATTGCCGACGACGTCGGTGTTTCACGTAATGCCGTTTCACTTGCGTTACGCAATCACCCTTCCATTTCAGAACAAACAAAAAAACTGATCGAAGCTTCGGCAAAAAAATTAGGCTACCACCGAAACCCTACCTATGGAGAACTCATGTCCCAGATGCGTATGCGAGGTCTAGGAAAAACAGCCGCTACGATCGCTCTGTTTAATGCCAATAAAAGTAATGATGCCTTCAAAAATCACCCAACCATCCCTGAATACGTCAAAGGATGTCAAAAACGATCAACACTCTTAGGTTACCCTCTGGACTATTTCTGGCTACACCAGCCTAACACTCCAAGCTCGCGTTGGATCGATATCCTGGAGGCCCGAGGCATCCGAGGCATCATTATCATTGGCTTAATGAAAAATAACCAATTGCCTAAAGAGCTTCTCCCAATATTTGAGCACTTTCCAACCATCGTCACAGGAGTCAGGACACGCACTCCATCGCTTCCGTTCACCTGCGTCGACCACCATATTCTGTCTCTTCGAGCGATCGAAAAAGCCATAAGCCTGGGCTACAAACGGCCCGGCCTGATCATCGACAGCACCATTGATGAGCTTGTCGATCATCGATTCAGCGCAGGCTACTTCACCGGGCAGCAGAAACTCCCAAAAACCAGGCAATTAAACCCCTTCTTTGAGGCGGACCAAGCCAACGAGGACATCTCATTGTTTAAAACATGGCTCAAAAAAGAAAAACCTGACGTCATCCTGACACTTTATGATTACGTTCAAGACTGGCTCACAAAGCTGGGGTATAAAATACCTAGCGATATCGGACTCATCCAACTCGAGAAACGTAAAAACAAACCCGACTGGGCCGGAATGAATCAACATAACGATATTACGGGAGAGGCCGCGATAGATATGGTGATCTCTAGAATTCATCATGGCGAACCAGGCATCCCCCAATTCCCTCAAGCCACACTAATTGGCCCAACCTGGGAAGACGGCAAAACAGTTCGTCGTCAATAGTTTTAGAAGCCTTTCAAGTCGAAAAAGCCAAATGACTCCTCTGCTACCTCAGGCTCTCCAATTTTATGAGGTTACTTTTGGTTGCCCTAAAACCAAGTGGTTTGAATTTTCAACGGAGCGCCAAGATCGAGCATCATGCTATTAGTGCTGCCAGCAGCCTCTTCAATCCACTGATTCCACGTTCCCAGATTTGAGTTGGTGGAATCAGGTGTTGCTAGGCCTTTCCATTGGATGATCAAGGGATCTTGACCAGATTGGATAAAGGCATCTGTGATGGCAAAGTATTCCGTTTCAAATTGGGCTTGAGTAAACCCCCATGCTGACAAATCGTTAATCCCTAAACCAATGAGGACAATATCGGGTTGGTAGGCTATTGCCGATGTGTAGCTAGCGGTGTCACTGTATTTGTTGCCGGCGAGAAGGAAACCTGCTCCCGCTACGCTATAGTTCTGAACCTCAAAATTGCTGGTGCCTAAAACTTTCTCGAGCTGAGCTAGGAAGCTATCGGCGCCTCCTGCGAGGCCGGTGCTTACTGTAATACTGTCGCCGATACAGGCCACGCGGATAGTGCGACCTGGAGCGACGATCCACTTATCCGTGCGAAATGAAGAAGATGACCAACCATCGGCATTGTATAGATCAACATCAATATTCATGTGCCAGGCATGGCGAACAGCGACTGGATTCAGAACAGAACCAGCAGTAACCTCAATCGTATTGCCAACAATCGTAGCTGTCGCGGCTACAAAGTTACGATCCTTACCCGCAATTTCAAAGTTCCTCAGCAAACCGCCGTCATTATCAGTTAGACCTCCACCGATGTGATCGAACTCAAGAGTGATTTTATTTCCCGAGACAGTATGACTTTTATAGGTAGGACCACCATAAGTGATGGCATCTCCATACTGTTTAGCGCGGGCAATCTTAGCTAAACGTCCACCAACAGGTTCTTTATTAGCAGGGTGCACATTCGAGCTACTACCGCCATACTCCATGATGGTGGCAATTTCAACGCAATCCATATCGTTAGCAACACGCTGTTGGGCCTCTCGATAATACGGCCACATAGTATGACCGCCACCACTGATCCGAGGAAGCTGAACCATGTGGAAAGGAAAGTTAGGTTTACCAAACTGAGTGCGCCAGTCGTTAATCAGCGTTTTCATAACCATGGTCTGGTAGTCAGACAAGCGGTTACCATTAATCTGGTATTTACCCTTGGTAAACTCTCCATTGGATTCACCTTGATACCAGATGGCCCCCTTAAAGGTGAAATCTATAAGGAAAGGCATCGAGGTGTAATAAAGAAATCCAGGAGCCAGTGGGTGTGGGTGAGGCTTGGAAGGATCCGTGTGGGTGTAGTTACCTCCGTTGACATCGTTGTTATAAACATTTTTGAAAAGGCGAGGACTGGTCCACTGACCGAGGTTACGGCAGAGATGAGGACGCTTAAAGGCCTCTTTCAGGTGTGGTTCATTTTGCAGAGCAGCAGGGCTAATATAAGCCTCTGTGCTGGTGCCTCCATAGGAAATATCAACAATCCCGATCGGAACATTGAGATCCACAGCAAGATTGTGAGCAAAGAAATATGCCACCGCCGATTGATTTTTGACACTTGTGGCATCCATCACTTGCCATGCCCCCCTGTAAAAATTTTCAGGAGTGAGAGAGGAAAAGGCTGTTGCATTATAAACTGTACCTCCTCCAACTCCGACCGATCCCTCCCAGTCACACATGCGGATGAGTGGATAAGTAGAGGCTTGGGCTGGAGTTGGGCTTTGCTCCACCCTCCAGTTCATATTTGACTGCCCTGCGGCAAGCCACACTTCGCCAATAAGTATATCAACGATGCTTACTTCAGAAGAACCCGTCACAACAAGATCCTGCCCAATGGCATTGGCCGTCATTGGGTCAAGGGTGATCATCCAGTTGCCATCCCCATCTGTGATGGTTTTCTTGACTTGCCCAGCAAATGAAACCGAGACCGCTTGTTTACCTGGGTTCACCGAGTCATGCCCGTAAATATTAACAGCTTCGCCACGTTGGAGCACCATGTGATTTGTGAACACACGGCCAAGTTTCGTGGTTGCTGGCGGGCTTGCTGTTGCATTAACTGTAATGTTATCCGCAGTAGCGCCTGTGCCCCAGCTGTAGTTAAAGCCATCTTGAATTCCTAGAGTCAAGATGGTCTGGCCTGCATAGGTCTGGGAACCGGAGATCGCGGTGCCATCGACGTAGCCGTGCGGTAAGTAGATGCGAGTACCTGCTCCTTCTAAAAGGAAACCAAAGCCACCACCTGTGGTGCTGCTAGCCGTGATTGTCCCAGCATGAGTAGAAAAGGTCCCCGCTGAGGCAGTGGCGCCAGAAAATCCTATAGTAGGTGCCTGTAAGCTTTGCAATCCATTAGAACCCCCAGCACCTAATAACCGATTAAAACTTGCGCGCAAGCCTCCAGCCCAGCCACCACCTGGAGTTAATGCTGTCGTGTTGAGTGAGCCAGACCAAGAAATGACGACATCAGAGCCGACCTCTTCGACATCGACGGTTACTGCTGCTTCGGAGACCAACGTTGTCACCACTAGGGCTAAAAGTGTGTTTTTAAATTTCATTGTTTGTTACTAATTATTCAATCAGACAATCGGTCTAATTAGGGTTACCATACCCCCCATTATGGGAGAAATAGAGACGACTTGATTCTTTGTGTATAGACTGTTCTTCCTTCAGCGATAAGCTAAAGCTTACTTTCAAAAAAAGGCCCACCCCGACAAAAAAGAGGCGGGCATTTCTGCCCACCTCCTTCTCTTGTTTATAAACACACAAAACAAATTTCTACTTCCTGCGGCGCAGGATAAGAGCCAGTCCAGCTAACCCAAGTAAAGCTGAACTGCTTGGCTCTGGCACTGCGTTAGGTCCTGCGTCGTAACTTGAAGTTACCTCAGCAGCAGTCAATACGGTGTCATAAATACGAAACTCATCGATTGAGCCGTCAAGATAAGGATCACTCCATTGAGCTTTACCCAAATAAGCGTTGGTTGTTCCAATACTGGCTAAAGTGTTAGTAACATCTGTCTTTTCAGAAACAAACGCTCCGTTCACATAATATTTAATGGTATTGGTAGCATCGTCAAATGTCATCGCCATATGGTAGCTTCCTGCTGCCAATTTTCCTGTCTCCTCTAAAGCCTGTTCTGTAGGATTATTTTTGAGACCTATCACTTGGTTAGGATTAGACGATCCTCCAGGTTCACCGACAGGTGAGTAAAACAGATAATCCGATGTATTATCACCGAAATCAAAGACCCTCTGCCAGCGTGTGAGATCATCATGTGTCCACCATGATTCGATAGTAAGAGTTGTAAACGTATCGATGGCAATCGTTGAGGCATCAAGGTTAACGTAATCATTGCTTCCGTCAAATAGCGCCTGTCCTCCGGAGACAGAGGCTCCGTTCACAAGAGTGCCATCAGCCCCTCCAATGGAATCACTGGCATCAGTGTCAAAGCTATATCTGTGCACCATGGCCGCATTCGCCATGGCTGCAAGCCCAAGACTTATTGTCATTGTTGTTAGTATCGTATTTTTCATCATTGTATTAATTCGATTTAGGGTTGGTTACCGCTGTTCAGGTTACTTTCTTGATGACAGAGAGGTTATCTGACGACCAATAAAGAGACATTAATGACCATTAATTTGTATTTCAATGAGATTGCACGAATCATCAACTTTACAATAAAGTTGCAGGTACACTCGAGTCAAATTACTAGTAAACCGGAACTTGTATGAACAACCGCTATTTAGCTGGTGAGGAGGTAGAGCTCGTTGACCAGCGCGCTCTACCACATATCGACAAAAAAGAGGCGAGCATTTCTGCCCGCCCCCCTCTCTTGCTTAAGAAATATACAAAATAAGCAAAATTTTATTTCCTGCGGCGAAGAATCAGAGCGAGTCCAGCCAATCCAATTAAAGCTGAGCTACTTGGCTCGGGCACGGCAGTCGAAACAATCTGCACACCACTCCAAGGACCGGCATCCCCACCTGCGGCGCCATTGATCGCGATCTCGCCACCAACAGAACTGATACCTGTAAACTTGACGAAATGCGTTCCTTCAACATAGGCTGCATTACTTGTCGCAGTAGCGAAGTTGCTGGTAAGAGATTCTGCAAGATCAGCGCCAGTTCCTGTTGTAATGGTGTAATCATTTGTGCCGTCATCCCAACGCCATGAGAAATAGACATAAACGTCGTGGGTGGCTGTATCGCTAAGTCCGCTAAAAGTCAGCGTCGAATTGTTGTTATTACTACCAAACCAACCTTGGTTCATGGCGTCTCTGCCAGTATCAGAGTAAGCGGCAAAATCTTTGTTAGTAGTTCCTGAAGTGGCCAATGCCACGGTGCCGGCGTTTCCATCCGAATCCGAGATAGCTAACCCTGACAGGTGTCCCGCAGCAGCTGGAGCTATGATGTTGTTCCATTCGTTAGCTCCAACAGATCCAGCTTGATAAACAGCTCCGTCAGCAACACTTACCGCACTGCCTCTTCCTGTGCCCCCTGTATTACCTGCGAAATTCACGTTGTATAAAGTAGCAGCCTGACTGGTGGCTACAGAGAAGGCGCCCACCGCAGTTAGGGTGAGAGCTAGAGTTCGATTGTTTGTATTTTTCATTGTCGTATTAACTTAAGGTTGGTTATCGCTATTCTAGTTGTTTTCTTGATTACTGAGAGATGGACTCATGAGCGATAAAGGGACATTAGTCACTACCTACTTGCCAATCCATGCAATAGTGTCGGCCATCAACTTTACAATAAAGCTATGGACAAAACTTAGTATGATTACCGACGCAGCGCGCTACCGCTACACACCGACAAAAAAAGAGGCAAGCATTTCTGCCTACCCCTTTCTCTTGCTTAAAAAATATACAAATAAGCAAAATTTTATTTCCTGCGGCGCAGGATGAGCGCGAGTGCACCGAGACCGAGAAGGGCTGATGAGCTTGGCTCGGGCACAACGTCAGCTCCTGCTGCAAAACTTGCAGCTACCTCCTGGGCGGAAAGAGCCGTGTTATAAATACGAAATTCATCAATGGAGCCGCTGAGATTATTGTCCCCCGGATAAGAGGCTTCACCCAAATAAGCATGGGCATCACTGACATCGCTTAAGTTAATCGTCGCTGCGGTGTTCTGACCAACTTGCACACCATCGATGAACAGTGTCATCGTGTCTGTCGCATTGTTAAATGTTAAAGCCATGTGGTAGGCACCATTGGCTAACTTTCCAGGTAAGTTAATAAAGTCTTCATTATTGAAACCCGGATCAGCATCGGAAATCGCAGCATATTGTGCTGCGTCACCACCTGGGTCCCCTACAGGCGAATAAAAGAGGTAGTTTCTGCCCATACCGGAACCGTTGGTATCACCAAAGTCAAAGACTCGCCCCCAATTGGCCTGTGAGTCATGTGACCACCAAGCTTCCATTGTTACTTCTGAAAAACCGCTAATCGCAATCGAGTTCGAATCAAGGGCCGCATAGCCAGCCCCGTCTAATTGTAGCGCGCCTCCTGAAACAGTCGCAGTACCGAGAAGTGCGCCATCAGCCGCTCCGATAGAATCACTGACATCGGTGTCGAAGCTATACCGGTGCACCAGTGCAGCATTTGACATCGCTGTAAGGCCGATACCAAGGGTCATTGTTGTTAATAGTGTATTTTTCATAGTTATACTTGAGTTGAGTTTAAGTTTGAGTTTGAGTTTAGCTACCGCTCTTCTTGATTTCAGAGTGAAGGTCTCAAAAGCGATAATGTAACGATAACCTCCATCAATTTACCAATCAATCAGATAGTGCAAGCCTATGACTTTACAGTAAAATCATTGGGAACCATTCGACTCAGACGGTTAAAGAGCCTCAACCAGTGTGAAAGCCCTAGGATGCAAGCCGTCGTTTAACCCCCAAGTCAATACGCCCAATAGGACACACCGACAAAAAAAGAGGCAAGCATTTCTGCCTCCCCCTTTCTCTTGCTTAAAAAATATACAAAACAAGCAAATTTTTATTTCCTGCGGCGAAGAATCAGAGCGAGTCCAGCCAATCCAAGCAGAGCGGCACTGCTTGGCTCAGGAACAGACTGGACAATCTGAATGCCCGAGATGCCACCCCAACTATTAATGTCAACCGTGGCGGTCTGCGTAGCTCCACTGAGTCCGGAAAAGACAGCATAGTTGGCGGCATCTGCCGTAGTGGTGCCTGAGTCCGCAGCAGCAAAGACGGCATTCGAACCACTGACTGAACTCGGGCCGATGGTATTGAAGGAATAGGTCGTGCCTCCTACAGTGATGGTGCCGACCCGCCCCGCTACGTCAGAACCGAAGTAAACGTAGATGTCGTAGGAGCCGTATGCAATATCGGAAAGAGTTACCGTAGAGGTGTTGCCTGATCCAACATTGAGATAACTGTTGAGCATGTTCCGATTCCAAGAACCGTCGGTATCCACTCCTGGCTCGGCGCCAATATCCCAGATGTTGCCGGCAGTATAGGTAAAGGCGACGTCGATGGTTGTGGCAATACCCGAATCGTCTTGTAGGTTTTCGAGTGACTCGACGTTGGAGTTAGACCAATTATCAGCTAAATGGACTCCCGCAAGGCCTTGCACGGTCGTAGTGTCGACCACATTCCAGCTGACTGTAGCAGCCTGCACGGAGACCGCCATCGCGGCAAGCCCAAGGCTTACTGTCATTGTTGATAATATTATATTTTTCATGGTATTTTTTTAATTTAGGTTATGACTGTTCCAGACGCCATTTTTGTTAGGTTGAGAATATCTCACAAGTCTTCTAGAAACTAGATATAGTTTTCAACATCCACCCCACCCCTTTCAATAAAATCATACCGGCTATTAAGTTTACAATAAAGTTCACGAGACAACTCGGATCAGACTGTTGAAATCGAGGTCTTTCTTCTTAAAAACCAAATTCATGTGCTGGCTCCGCTTTTCCATGTTGATGCCAGAATCAGAATAATAGGGGAAATCACACCAAATCGCGAAAGGAAGAGCATTTTCATCACCTGACGGCTTAATGACTTAGCGTGAAACACGCTACAGTATCACCCCAGAGGCTATGATGCGAATCGTCGTTTACCCCCAAGTCAGTGCACCCTAGCTCACACAGACAAAAAGAGGCAAACATTTCTGCCAACCTCTTTCTCTTGCTTAAAAAATATACAAAACAAGCAAAAATTTATTTCTTGGGGTGAAGGATCAGCGTTATGCCCCCTAATCCAAGCAAAGTCACACTCGTTGGTTTAGGCACAACGTCATGTGCAACGTCAGGCCCTTGAGTAAAACTTAAAGCAACCTCGGCTCCTGAAAGAGCCGTGTCATAAATGCGAAACTCTTCAATCGAGCCTCCAAGGTAGGGATCTTTTTCCCATTGAGCTTTCCCCAAATAAGCCTTCGTTGCTCCAATGGATGCCAAGGTGTTCGTCACTGAGGTATTTTTTGCCACTTCCACTCCGTCCACATACAGCGTGACAGTATCAGTAGCGTCGTCAAAGGTCATCGCCATATGGTACCTTCCTGCGGGCAATTTGCCTGAATTCGTCGTCAACTGCTCTACAGCACCATTTTTGAGACCTGCGGTTTGATGATGCATATTATCAGGTTCTCCGACCGGTGAGTAAAACAGATAATCTGACGTATCGTCACCGAAATCAAAGACCCTCTGCCATTTGGTGAGGTCATTGTGTAACCACCATGCCTCCAACGTCACTGAGGAGAAAGCATTCATGCCTATAGATTTAGCATCAAGGCTAACGTAGTCGTCGATTCCGTCCAGCTTTACAGCCCCTCCTGAGATCGATGCTCCATCAACAAGAATGCCATCAGCACCACCTATCGAATCACGGGCATCGGTATCGAAACTATACCGGTGCACTAAATCAGCTGTCGACATCGTAGTAAGTCCGATGCTGATTGCCATGGTCGATAGTTCCGTTTTTTTCATAATTGCGATTGGTTGATATTGGGCGCTGAGCTCTGTATCGCTCCCTCTCGACTCCCTGAATTCAATAAAGAGATTTCTAACGAGCGATAAATTGACCCTAATCCTCTATAAATTTTCACTCAATGAGATTGCATACACGATCAACTTTACAGTCAACCTTTGACACCAATTTATGGATGAGTGTTAGCGAGTAACTTCCACTCCCAAACTCCCTGATGCCCGGCTTGAATAGAAAGCCTCCAGTAACGGGCTCGAACATCAAAATCATCCGTTTGAGGTGATTTTATTTGACGTTCTTTTGGTTGAGTAATTGTTTTCCAAGACTTTCCATCCATGGATACCTCCAATCGATAGGCATGCCCTAGCGTTGGCCGATAGAGAGAAAGTTCACTTCGTTGAACCGTATAAGGTTTCCCAAGATCCACCATCAGCCATGAGGCTTTGTCTTGTTCTTCTGGCTGCCATCGAGTGAAATTTGATTGGTCAACAGCACACGTGGGCAGGTGATCTTGTTTGCGTATCAGGCGTTTGCGATCCCTTCGCCCATAAACTGACACAGGAGCGCGAGAGCTCGATGCGGAGACAATCACCTCCTTCTTAGTAGCCAAGTTAATGCCTGTAACTGTTTCGTGTTTAGCATTGGCATTGATAAGTGGTTGAATGCCTGTGGTCGTCAACTTGACTGGCTGAATGGTGCCATCTTCATTAAATTTAAGTTGGTCAATGGAAATCTGGCGGGTGACCCCACCTCTCCCATACTCCAAATAAACAAAGTAGTAATTTTCACTATCAGATGGAGAAAAAACGGTGCCATGTCCAGGGCCATGAATACCGGACACCGCATTGCTTTTAGCAATCACATCGACCACAGGTGTTTCAAACGGTCCCAGTGGAGATGTTCTACTCATACAGTAAGCGTAGTGATAAGACTCATGGGCACCAAGAGTGTATAAGTAGTAATAAATCCCCTTACGCTTGAACATAATCGGTCCTTCGCTGTATCCTTTGCGTTGAGTCGGAATCGAAATGGGATCTCCTGATACAGCGGTAAAATCATCATTCATTCGCCATACTTTGCGATGGTTACTAAAGAGGTAGCCTTTGCCGTCATCGTCCACATACACCTCCGCGTCGATCGTATTCAATAGCGGGGTTTTATCGGTTCCGGCAATCAAACGAAAGGGGCCTTCGGGAGAACTCGCTGCCGCAACACGAATCTTTTTATCAATTGTCGGGTAGAGCAAATATGTATCATCTCGTTTGATAATTCGGCTTGGAGCCCAATAGAGCTTGTCGTTTGTTTCCGGCATTGCGTGCCCTTGAAAAGACCAATTCACCAAATCTGTTGATTTCCAAACAACCGCGGGACCGTTTTGCCAATGGCCCAAGCTTGGGCGTGGGCAGTCGTCCGTGGTCGCGGTCAGATAATATACTCCATCAAACTCCGATATGGAAGGATCTGCGGCACAGTCCGGGATGACGGGGTTCACACTGGGGGTTGGCCAATTAAGGGCTGGTTGTTTTTTCTCGCCGAGGTACTCCACGTGAATGTCATCGTACCAGGCTGTGCCTGTCGAGGTCCCCCATCCACCCAATAAGGCATTAATGGTAATTTCACTCTCATCATTTGTCTCAAAATCAACCTGGACTTTTTTCCATTTAGTGGTGGCTGTCACCGCAGTCGTTTTAACGTGACTGAGGTTATGAATATTCAACAGTGCACCATGGCCACTTCCAGGAACGACATTTTGTGTCTGAATCCACCCTGATAATCGGTAGCGACTTTGCGGGCTGACCGCTACTTGTGTTGACCATGCAGCATCAGCACCAGAAGCCGATTTGATAAGAACACAACCTGAGTCACTACGTCCCTGGTTTAAGGCAAATTTTTGCTCAGATTTTCCACGCCAAGTCACCGGACTCCAGTCTCGAGGATTTCCTTTAGTCGTTATTTCAAACGAGCCGTTTTGCAAAGGCTCCTTAACTGGAGGGGGCCCTTTATATTCCTGGAGATCATTGAAATGTTTTTCACTGATGGTAAAGATTGTGCCGTGGCGCAGTCCCTTAGGGTATCGAATCTCACTAGATATATCTTCCCAATTTTTAAAGTCTTTTGTTTTTAGCGCTCCGTAACGGTGCTTCCGATAAACATCATAATAAACATACCAGTAATCACCTACTTTGGTACATGTTGGCCCCTCCACCCATAGCCCCTTGGGCGAAAACGGCTTTGCCCCTTTACTCCAAGGACCCGTCACTTTGTCACTGACTGCAATCCGGAGGTTTTTCTCAGCAGGATTTCCAGACTCGTTTTTGAAAATCATCACGTAATGGTCCCCATTATGAATGATCGTTGAATCGATGACACTAAAACCAGGCTCGTAAAACACCTGACTTTTTGTGTAGGTCTTAAAGTCTTTGGTCGTGGTGTAATACATGCGGTGATTCCCCCCTCCCGCTCTTTTTAGAGTCTCAGTGAATTTACCGGGGATACTTGTCGCCCAATAGATCACGTACTGCTGATCATCGGGATCCCATGTGATCTCCGGAGCCCAGCAATTTTTTGCTTTCGGCTCATGCTCCATCACACCGATTACTTTTTGCTCACTCCACGTGATCAGATCTTTAGAATGAGCAATACCAATTGTCTTGTCCCACCATCCGGTAGTCCACACCATATGAAATAGGCCATCAGGCCCTTGAATGATACAAGGGTCCCTCATCAATTTTCCACCTACTTGTGGTTTCAGAAACGACCGGTCTCCCATCAACGCTTTCCATTCGAGTCCATCGCGACTGTATGCCAAGTGCAGCCCATCTTGGCCATTCCCACGAAATGAAGCAAACACATGGACCCGCTCTTTAGACGCCCCAATAGCTACCATTTGAAAAACAAGCGTCATCATCACCATCAAACTCAAGATCTCTTTTCTTCTCATGCGGTTTATCATTTTTACTATTTACGAGTCCTCAGCCAAGCTGATTTTTTATACCTCTAATCATTGCTGATTAGCACATGTTTTCAGACATTGAAGACTTTACAGTCAAGTGGCAAGGCGTGATAAGGCGAAGCTCCTTCGCCGTGTTAAAGAGAGGGATTATTCTGAACTGATGATCAGCCTAGGCGGATTAGCACGGGCTGTTTGGTTACCTGCGAATGTATGCACTAGGCCCTCCACTGTGGTTTCAGTGAAGGTAGCGGTACCGACGGAGAACTCAATTACGAGCTTGATACGAGGATTCGGGAAAAAGACATCGTTGATCGTATCCTAGTCAAAGTTCGTTGGGCGAAGTAAATGTACGGGGCTATCAACCTAGTTTGATTATTTTTATCACAGCCCCCCTTTTTTCATCAGACTCGACGATGTAGATGGGGAGCCCTGGTCGATTCCAGCTGAGTATCAACAGCGTTAAATTTAAGGCCAGACTCGACACTGATGACGGATGGTCATGGCAAAAGTGAGCCGCAGTGGATCTTGCTAAATCACCGCTGACACGATGTTACTACCTTTACTTGTGTGGCTTTGGTAATTTTTCAATGACAAGGACATCGATCTCTTGCGTTTTTTCGCTGATGTTTAGTTGATCTTGATCAACGATGAGTTTGCGCAAATTAGTGATGTAGCCTTTTTTAGGTAGGCCGCTCAGGTAAATATCAGTGAGCTTGGATTGATCAATAACTGGGGTGTTTTCGTAATTTTCTAAGAGAGGAACGATTCGTTTCATCTCCATACGGCGCGCATTTTTGGTGGTATTTTGCCCCCCTTTACCCCCCGCTTTGACAACTAAAGTTTTCAGTGGTCGTTTTGTAAGCTCGATGCTGAAACCAAGTTGAGTCATCAGGTCATCGGCCAATTGGGGAAGCTCATCCTGTTCTTTAACGTTGATGATGAGATCAAATTTGTGTCCTTCGAGGAGTTCTCTACCGATGATACGTGTGCGTTGGATTTGGAGAAGAATTCGGTAAAGCATCTCAGCGTTGATATTAATTAGAGTAAGCTGAGTACCATCACGGCTTCTGTTGAATGACATTTTGGCCTGCGGATAGGCTGTCTCGCGTAAAATATTCAGACCTGTTCTTTTTGTAGTTGGGTCTGTTCCTGGCGTAATTTTGATAGCTTCTGTCAAAACCTCAGGAAGTGCTTTTCCTGCGATGAGAGCATCGATAACCGCTGGAGTCAGCTCACTGGGACGGGTGATTGCCGCAATCTTCCCCTCGGGACTAATCAGCACGGTTTGAGGTAGGCTTTTAAATCCGAAAGCCTTGCGTAAAGCATCGTCGGTATCAAAACCAAGCCAAGTATGGAGTGGCTTTTTTTTAAGCACGTTATGAGCGACTTCAGGTGTTTCGTGGGTGACAGAAATAAATACGACATTTTTATCCTGATACTTCTTGTTGAGGTGGTTAAGATGAGGGAAAGAGGCTATACACGGACCGCACCACGTAGCCCAAAACTCGAGTACCACGGCTTTACCTTTAAGTGATGCTATCTCTGCTTTTTGTCCATCTGGAATTTGTGCAGTGTGCTCGAAATTGAGAGCCGGAGCATCATCACCAACTTGAAGCTGGGCAAAACATGATGAGATCGTAGCTAAGCCTATCCATAAACTAAGTAAAAAATATTTCATATGTCATTACATTTGGTTAAGCTCTCCAGTAGGGCAAGTTCAAAATAGGTATGGGATCATACCCACCCTCGCAAATCTGTCAGAACAACCTCAAGGGCTTGCTCCTAGCGCCTCAGTCCGCGATTATCATTGGTCGATCTTGATTCGCTTAAAAACGATATCGGCATTCACCGGTGTGGTTTTAGATTTCAATCTCGCCCGTTCTGCTAGAATGCCTATATCTCCATTTTTTAGCACGACGAGAGAACTATAACCAAAATGGTCGTCGCCGCTTAGTTTGGCTACTTCCTTCCAGCTTTTCCCTTCATCATGACTGCGGTAAAGACGTCCTTGGGTTCGGCTTCGTGTCAATGGAGTCGCCATGTAGAGGAACTTTCCATCATTCACTAAATCAACCTCGCAGCGCCAATGATGTGGCGCGGGGAATGGGAGAGCTTCGCTCCAACGTTGAGATTTGCGCTCATAGGTCATATTGATGCGTTGAGGTGATATGCGAGTAGAGACAAAATATTTGCCTCCTGAGATGGCAACTACCGCTGTTTCATTGCCCTTCACCGGCATTGATGGAGAAACTTCAAAACCTTTAAGATCTTTTGTCCAGATGAGTCGGGCGAAGCTACTACCATCAGATTTTTGGCTACCTGTAATAGCGAACATCAGTGAACCGTCTTGATCAATTTGTAGTGATGTAGGCGATGGCCAATAGCCTTTCGCATCCGGCACATTAATAGCAGCCTGCACAGGCTTAGACCAGGTTTTGAGATCGGCAGAGGTCACAAACCAAACTCTGGATTTAGTCAGATAGATCGCCACAAACTTCTTGATCGCTGGATACCAGACAACTTGCGTCTCCTGAGTTCTTTCGGTCATAGGAAAATCTGTCGCCGGCCTCGCAACCATATTTTCGTAGTCAGTATTGAACGTGATTTTATTCCAAGTTTTCCCCTCATCTTCGGAAACTGCAAAAAAGCTAGTGCTCTTACTGTGATCACCGCTTCTACTACAACGGCAGACAATCGTAGCCACGAGTCGACCGTCGGGAAGCTTTGTGAGGTCTGGAATGCGGTATTGCTTAACACCATACGCGTCCTTTTCCTCGATGAAGAGATCATCGACGTATTTTACGATGCCGCTTCTGAAAACAAGCGTCTCGTCTTCTTGATATTGAGGATAGACGGGTTGGTAGTCATCGGCTGCAGAGTGGGTCGTTGTCAATGATACCCCCAGCGCTGTTATGGCAAATAGTCGTTGAATTCGTTTTTTCATAGAAAAAATGAGATGAATAAGCTCAATGGCTCACAAAGCTTTGCCGAGAAGTCGACCTAAGGACATTAGAATTATTCCTTCGGAGTCACTTTATAGAGCTTCGAACCATGTTTAGGAACGATTACTGAATAGCTTTCTTCAGCATCGCCAAGGTCTTTGGAGGTCCATAAGTCTCTCACTTTACAAGTGCCTACTAGGCCGATGTCTTTAAAATTGAGTGTCATGTTAACTGGCTTTTCTCCATTTGGAGAATGAACATTAAACAAAGCCACGTATTTCTCCTTCGAATGAGGGACATCCGCCACCCATATACTAAGGCCATCCTTGTTTAAAATCTCACGGTTGCCTGTACTAGCCTGATTGACAGCCATGACCTCTTTATTATTGAGTAGAGACAAGGTGAACTCATCATTGCTAGGAAGGTCACCACCAAACATCAGAGGCGATCGAAAAATACTCCAAAGGGTCATCAGTGTGATTTGCTCATCTTTGGATAGCTTACTCATTCTATCTCTACCGCGCTCACCACGAATTGAGAGCCTACCAAGTGGAAGCATATCAGCATCTGGCCAATGCCCGGTGCCTACATGCTTTGACCAGGACCTGCAAAGAGCAAAGCTATGCTCAACAGACTTCCAATTGTCCCAAAGATCACCTGACATACGCCATAGATTCGCGTGCCCTTTGAGGTGTTCGGCCTCACTCAATGGAGACTTTCCAGGTGAGGTACTAAATACAATGCGGCGTCCCGTTTTATCAATCGCCTTACGGATCATTTCGATCTCATCTTTGTGATACGGGAAAGAGAGATCGTCTACCTTGACATAGTCAACACCCCACTCGGCATACATTTTAAAAATAGAATCGTAGTATTCCTGTGAGCCCTCACGTCCCGCTTCCACTTTATACATGTCTTTTAACCACCGGCACATCTTTTCCTGACTATGCACATCCGCAGCCTTGGCAGTACTACCAAGAATGGGAGTGTTCTTCTTGACCGCCGCAATGGGAATACCACGCATGAGGTGAATACCGAACTTCAAGCCCTTGCTGTGAACATAATCAGCCAAGGGCTTAAATCCTTTCCCTCCTGCGGACGAAGGAAAACGATTGGTTGCTGGTTGCAGACGCCCGTATTGATCCATCACATACTGAGGATTATTCCTGTTATAGCCACCCGCCTTGGTATTCTCAACATACCATCGAATATCGACGACAATATATTCCCAGCCCGTGTCCTTAAGGTGTTTAGCCATATAGTCAGCATTCGCCTTCACCTCATCCTCCGTCACTGTGGGACCATAACAGTCCCAACTATTCCAGCCCATGGGAGGTGTCGAAGCCCATGCGTGAAAGGCTTTCTTACTGTTCTCTGAAACCGACTCCACAGAATTGGCCAAACTTACACTAACCGAGCCAATGAGCACAGTTCCTAGCATCTTATTTAATAGTCTCATAATCTTGAATAGGTATTTTAACTAGCAGTTCTTAGTCGCTCATGCGTCGTACTCGCTACCCTCTGAATCAAACAAGCTGCTCACTTGGAAGCTGCTTACTTGGTTCTTATCTATAAGCATATCGAAACCTATGGCTCGAAACAACTCGACACCCAGTTTACAGTAAACCCATCATCCCTTAAATCGTGGAATCGACTAAAAACAACAGATCCCCCTTAATAGAACACGTTCTCTTGATTTCCAATCAATTGCTTTCGGTTTTGACTAACGTATCCACAAAACCCGCTGAGAGTCGCTTCATTTAATATTCTTAAATTTGCATTTGTGCGCCCTCTATATTGAGTAACGTCACTCTCCATTTGAGTGAAATTAAGAACATTTATTCCACCTTCCAGCCACAATAGACTCAAGCTATCCGTGCAGATTTCCACACTTAGTGAAAACAACGTCGTGCCATGAATTTCGAAAAAGGTAGTTATTTTTTGATAGTGCCTGGCCATCACGCCAAGTAGATCACTTTTCTCATTTTCGTCTAGTAGATCAAAATTCAAGTCTTCCCTGAAATCAACCACATCTGGAATTATACCTTGATCAAACAGCTGAAATACAAGCTCTATCAAACATTCAGAAACAGTAATCACCATCTCAGTAAATAGCTTCGGTTGATTTCGATACACACTGACGATTTCCTGATCAGTATAAAGGTTGCGCATCCACCCTATCAGGCTCATTGAACCAAGCACTAAGGGCTTTTTTACATTACTTTTGACCCAATCCTGATGAATACCCTCACAAGTCTCTTTGATATACCGCCTGAGTATGTGAGACCCGCTAAAGCCAAATTGGTTTTTGGTCGTTCCAAGATCTGAGAGAAACACTTCAATTTTACGAGTTGGCTCACCCTTGTGGCCATCAATAAACTTATTCACAAGATCATTGCAAACGCATAAAGGAATCACAGTAAAACACTGGTCGATTCCTCTTAGAGCACTCATCGACTTTTCAGCATTTTGCCCCAGCTTAGAGGAACCCCAGCGTGATTTATCCTGCCATAATGAACCAGATACATTTTCAAGATCTTCAATAGAGGATCGTTCAAAATACATCGAAGCTATGGTGTTATTACTAGATCTTTCCATGGTTATTATTTATGCAGAGGTAACATTTCCGACTGGCGCATTTCGCCAACTCATTGGGTATTGCAATACGCAGGCGGAAAAAAAATTACCCCATCCCGCCTGCGCGTCTTGCAATAGAAACAACCACACACGTCGTTTCCAAAATAACTTAAGTAGTAAATACTGCCTTGCTTGCTCGCTTATTGATAGTTTGACTTAAATTTCCTGGTCTCTGTATAACTCGACGAGAAACGGTTATTTGAGTTCTAAGAATCTATTGACTCAACAAATAATCATAAGTCGTCTTCATCTGAAAGCTATATACAGACGTATCAACCAGATATCAACACACCCATAACTTTACAGTCAACTCGAACCCTTTTTTGAGGGAACATTCCCTCGTAATACTCCCTGTATTGGTCCCAGATCTATTCCTTGATGAACCTTATCGAAGCGCTGTCCCACTGCCGGGTAAATACTAACGGAACCCCAGACTTCATCCATGCTGCTCCTGATTGGCTGATGTTAACTCCTTTCGCTAGTCGCGGCCCTTGATCACCATCAGGCAAATTGATTTCATATACCGTGTATACCGACTGTTCATCCAATCCGGAAACAGGTGCATTAAAAGGCTTCGGTTGTTTGATCGGGTCTGTTTGAAAGGCTAATATCAAAGCCTGCTTTTGATCTTGGGAAACGTAATTGAGTGAAGGTGTTGGTGAGTCCTTCGGATGCGCATGACGATATTGATTTCCTTGCTGAACAACAGCTCTGATCTCCTTGTAAGCAGCGATACCAGTACGGGCCGCGGCAAGATAGTCAGGTGACGATTTACGGGTATCCACTTCCATGCCTAATTGGCCCATCATAGAAACATCAAACCTAAACTTAGGAGTCACCTTTCCACCACCGGCGTGAGTCACATGTCCCGTAATAGCCAAGGGAGGCATGAATGATGAAAAATTCCATTGCGCGTGCAGCCTATATCGAGGGTCAGTGAAGTCACTGGGCCAAAATGTATGGCCATAACGCATCGCGCCAAAGTTTGCCCTACCTCCTCCTGCACCACAGGCCATAAAATCGACCTTTGGATGAGCCTCGACTAAACGCTTCATGACGCTCAGATACCCATAGTTGTATGCATTTATCATATTCCCTTGATTCTTAGCTCCAAGGTAAGGAGAATATGGGTTATTAATGTTAGAGTTAGCATCCCATTTAACATAACGAATATCTGGGTACGAGCTCAATACATCATTCACGACTTTAAACATGTGGTCTTGAACTTCAGGGTTGGCGACATCTAAGACATATTGCCGGCGCTGAGCTGCAAGGTGTCGTCCTGGGTTTTTCATGACCCACTCAGGCTTATTTTTATACAACTTACTTTTAGGGCTTACCATTTCTGGCTCAAACCAAATACCAAACTCAATATCAAGCTTTTTGGCTTCTTTCATGATATTGGTTAAACCATTTGGGAAACGCTTCTCATTAAACTCCCAATCGCCTAATCCATACCCAGCTCTCACTCGGGCTTCTGAGCCATTACCAAACCATCCATCATCGAGGACATACAATTCTATGCCAAGCTCTGCGCTATCTTTCATCATTTGAATAATAGCATCTTCAGTAACATTCATTTTGCACCCCTCCCACGAGTTGTTATCAACCGGGCGCAACCTGTCCCCTCCAGGTAAAAAATGCTTTCGCGCAAATTGGTGTAAATTGCGGCTCGCCGCGCCCATTCCAGCTTGGCTCAAACTATATATCACATGGGGTGAGGCTGTAGATTTTCCCGGTTCGACAACAGGGGGTTGAGATTGGTTAACCCCAATGGATGCTTCCAGCTCAATCCTTTCATTAATTTCAAATGAAAACTTTGAACTGCCTGGCCACTCTAATGCTGCGATCATACAAGGAACCTTTGTTTCGTCTGGAGCAGCGCCAAACCCCAAGACAAATGCGGGAATAGGCCCTGACTTATGGCGTATGCCGTCCCTGCTTTCCAATACCCTTATACCCATGTTCAATTTTTCACGAAAGGGTTCACCTGCTGTATGATATTCATTACTGCCATACCACTCAAGATGTATCCCTCGTTTTGCATTCCCACGGAAATACAAAGAGTCTAACCGAGGAACCTGCACAGATGCCTCCATGTCATTTTTCAATACGAGCCATTGCTCAAACGTGTTCTCATCGCGATAAGCTTTCTGGTGAAGCTCCACAGTGATGGGGTGTATACTATCTTTCAATACGACCTTCAGGTATTGCACCCCAGGTTTTGATTCAGTCAACGTATGAGACTGATAGGACAACTCCAAGCCATTGCTGCCATTGGACGTAATCACAGAAAGAGGGCTCAAGTAACGCGGTCCATTACCAAGATGGCAAGGAGTCGGTGAGAAAAGAGGGCCTCCCAATGGAGATTTCCATTTACCATCAGTAGAGCCTACAAAATCGAGATGGATCTTTCGACCTTTGTCCACTCTGTAGGCAAACTGGTAGTTTTGGGTTTCAATTTTTATGGCCTCATCAGCATTTGCAATGTTCAAGCAAAGACCTAAAGCCATCACGCCAACCACTCTAATCCATTGTTGTTTCATATCGTTATTTTTCGAGATTTAATCGCAAAGAGACAAGAACCACGCCGTGCGCGTTCACCTCCACAGAAAATTTTTCGCGAAATTCACCCAGATTTTTTTGCCTCCAAAGATCACGGACTATCCATGATTGATTCGCTAAACCTAGCTGTTCCCAACTGACCGTAATATTACGTTTTTCGTTCCCTAGGTTAAACACCCCCAGCGCATAGCTTCCATCCTCAAGCTGTTTCAACCATAATTCCCTACTCCCATTGACAGGAACTGCCGACTTACCTAGTGGATCCTGATTCACATCAATCACCTCACTATTACTCAATAAGCCTAGTGTAAAGTCATCCATACTTTCCACATCACAACTGATGAGTAACGGCGCCGACAACAGAGACCAAAGCGATACATGTGAATATTGCTCGTCTGGAGTTAACCGGGTTGGCTTGAGCTTACGGACAAATTGATTGGGCACACCAAACATCCCCACTTGTAACATATCGGGATCACACCAATGCCCTGGTCTAGTGTAAGGAATCCATTGCGGTTTCTTAAAACCGTTTTTCAAAATTGAACTCCATCGATCATGTATATCGCCCCCCGTTCGCCAAAGATTGGCCAACTCGCTTAGCTCTTTAGCTTCTGAAAATGGAGAATTATTAGAAAGACTATAGACAATATCACGCCCACTCTGTTGTAGATCTGAAAGTAAACGCTTTGTGGTAGGGACATCATTCGGCTTCCAGTCATATTTTACATAATCAAAGCCCCACTCAGCCCACTGTTTTGCGTCTCGGTCACAGAACCAATGTTCACCAACTCGATTTAATTTAAGTTTGATCACATTCGGACAACGGCCATACACCTGTGTGGGTTGCACCCTTTTTTCTGGTGCCACGTAAAGCTCCGGGGATTGACCCGTTGTATTCAAAGAAGTTCCTCCAATAAATCCAGCATAACTCCCCATCCATGGTGTTGAGTAAATACCAATTTTTAAACCATGACTGTGGACATTCTCACAGAGTCCCTTCATATCATCAAAGCGTGCATTTCCCTGAATAGCTTTCAGCGGACCACCCCGCTCACCTTGCCAGCAATCATCAATATTTACGTAGGTCCAACCGTGGTCAGCAAGCCCCTTATCAACAAAAGCCTGAGCCACATTTTTAACCTTTTCTGCACTGATCGATTCTGACCAACAGTACCAGCTATTCCAACCCATAGGCGGAGTCAGGGCCAAGGTGTCACCCGACACAATTCGTAGCTCCCGCTTAGCCTGACCATACTCATTTTTTGCATGAATTGTAATCCGGTATTCACCTTTCTTTGAGGGAACAGTCCCCCGTAATATTCCCTTTTTAGGGTCCAGCACTATCCCCTGAGGTAATCTCTCAGCACGAAACTCAATAGGCCGCTTACCGGTAGTCGGAATTCTAAATATAAACGGTTTTCTAGGCGTCCCTCCAACTACTTTTGCACCGTTAATCTTAGGAGCAGGTCCAGGCTTGGGAGTCAAAATATACGCTGCGTAATTTGGCGTCCAAACTTGAGGGGTTGGAGCCTTAGCTCCGTATGTAAATTTTGCATTAACCCAATTGGCATGATCATAACTATTTCCATCCACACCGGCATCGACCACCAATCTTATTTCTTGAATTCCAGCCAATGGAACATTTACCTGTTTGGCCTTTTCACCCGCTGACATAAAGCCACTTTCCCAAAGAGTTTTTCCATCGCCGACAACTTTGAAAGAACACCCTGATTTTTTACCTTTGTCGGACTTACCTATTTCACTGTCTGAAACGCCCACTGAACTCGTAAAATTGATGGTTTTATCAGGTATCATATACACCGCTCGGGAATTGGCGTGCGTGCCTATTCCACGTTGGTATTTGACGCCTCCTATCACCAAGTCCAATCCTGTGACGCTCTTATTCTTTTGAGGTTTTCCCCAGTCTTGTTTAATATGAGAAACCCCAAGATCATCTAGCCACACCTGAGAAACATCTAGTTCTTCGTGTTGGCCAACCTCATTTTGCCCTAGAAGTAAACTACTCGATGCAGGGAGAGATGTAGATAGAAAGCCAAGAAATAGAAGGCACACAGCCCCAATAAGCCCCTTTTTACAAAAGTTGCTCTCACTTTGATTTCGGGCTAGTTTTTTTTTATACTTATTGTGTGATTTATTCTTCATGGTCTTCTATTTTAGTTTGATTCGCGTTATTTAAATTTTACCGCCTTGTAAGTATGAAACAGGGGTCATTGTAAATGATGACTACCTCAACTTACTCGACTGCCATTACTTCCATCTAGAGCTCTCGAGCATTACAAAACACAGACGGGAAAGAATTGCTCCTAACCCGCCTGTGCATCTTGCAATAGAAACAAACAAACACGTTGTCTCCGAAATTTTTACTTAGGTTGGCATATGTCCTCTTGATATCACCACTACTTACAGCGCAGTTTAAACGGCATCGCTTTCGTTTTATCCGAGGTAAAAACAAGATCGATAAGATCCATATTCCCCTCGTGCTTTTTGATGGTTGCCCCATCACAAGAAACCACTTTGCTGCCGTTACATGCGACAGTGAGAACAAAATCCTCTCCTTCGACAACATTGGCCTGACCACTTAAGGTTTTTTTCTTGTTATCCCATGTGACATTCTTGGTGTCCATCATGCCTTGCATGAAGTGGCGGTTCGTCGATAGCATCTGAGGATGAGCGGAAACTTTGCGCACTGAAAGCATGGCAACTTCACCACCTCTCAACTTCGATTCAAGATGCTCACTGCCCTTCAACTTTCCAACATACTTTTGACTCCAAAAATCGAAGACATGATAGCTCGCGTTCTCATCCAATCCTAACGAACCCGTCTTCACTTGTGATCCAGCAAGAGGCGTCTTAATCGCTTTCTCTCCATCCTTGTCATTATTAACAAGTAGCACTTGATTCCATCCTTCCGTCACTTGGTAATCATAAATCTCGGGGTGCTTCTTACCCAGAAGCATGTCCACAGGTCGGGGTGACCTCGTTCCTCTTATCATTGGGTAAAGGCGAGTAACGTCATGGATCATCTCATCGGTCATCTGACTAAACGAACTTCCAATTTCTAGTCTGCCCGATAAAAAGGCGATTAAGGTCAAAAATGATCTCCTCTTATAGGTGGGGATAGGTTTTCCATGACTAAAAAATGATTTTCCGTCTGGATAGTAGAGGTAAACACTTCTGCTCTTATACCAGCGAAGGCCGATACGAGACGCCATCTCAGGCTCAAAATGGCTAGCATCGCCCCAAACACGTTGGAGGTCGACAAGCCCGGCCGTTGTATCCTGACGAGGAGCTCCCATAATTCGCTCATGAATGAAAGCGTCTTCCCCTAAACCTTGACGGCAAAGGTCATACATTTCACGATATGCAGAGGTGCTGGTAAATGTCTTATCTTCAAAACCTCCGGTCGTGATCCAAGCCGTTTCAGGGTAATCAAATTTGACACCATCCAGACCATCCTTACCAAGGCGTGTCCACATTTTTAATGTGTAATCTCGGAAGCCTGGGTCAGTAAAATCAAACTTCACAAGCGGCGAACTATGACGGTGTGCCACGTGTAACTGTGAGATGTCATTGTTCAACATCCACTCGGGGTGTTGACGGGCAAAATCATGAGACGGCATATTCGCTTGGAAGTAAGTAAATGTCTTACCTCCTAAGTCAGAAACAGCCCCACAGAATTTAGCAAACGTCTCGTAAGGTTTTTGGAGCGACCCTTTACCAGTCCCAATTTCATCTTTGCTAACAGGACCACGAATTCCACCTGGACCATATTTTTGCCAATGTTTGTCGTCCCACCATCCTTGCTGTGAGTTCCCCTGATCACCGGCACAATAAAAATCAGGCTCTAGACGCACGGCGAGCGGTGTGTATTTCAGCAAGCCTCGTTTCTTTGCCAGCTCGAGTTGATTCACCATTCCAGGTGAGTTATTAATCGGCAGACCTTCACCCAAGTGTGTTGTCGATACCATCCAGCCACACAATGTTGGAAAATCATAATTATTGGGCTTGGCATTGTTTGCCTTACGCAAAGCCATTCCATATTTCTCAAGAGCGACAAATGGGTCACTTGTAGAAAAGTCTAAATAGCAAGTATCAGGCGAGTAGTAAGTCTTTCCACCTTCAATTTGCTTACCCTGTGGGTCCCAACACTTCATACTGAGGTATTTAAACTTCCTTTTGTCCTCTTGAATTTCAACCCAACGTCCAAACTCGTTATACTTCAGGCCTCCAGCCACCAAGGACCGGCGTATGCCTTTATCTTCGTAAGTTAGCATCACTCCGTTATGGGCGCTCATTTTCCAGTTTTTCTCAACGAGATTTGCCTCACGGCCGGCACCACTTCTCAATACGCGTGGGTTTTCAACCGTCTGACCATTAAATAATCCCCCCATCGTTATGACCTCTGCATGTTTAATACGCACAGGGTATTTAAACTGGTTTTTGATTCCCCATCCAAAGACCACAAACTCATGCTCTTGATAAAGACGAATCGTTTGGATTTTAATTGGATCATATCCTGGTCCTGGAGTATGCATCACATACACCGTTGTCCCCTTACCAAACTCATCGACATCATCCTTTTTCGTCCAAGTAATTTTTAGCGATTCAGGCTTCCAACGAGCGCTTCCGGTGGTTTCATCGATGCCAAAACTAGCATCTTTAAAGATCACGGTATCGGTCCGCTTGTCCTTTCCTGAGTAGCGTCCACTCTTTAAGTCAATTTTAATTTCTGCATTGGCATTTTGAAGCACCAGCAATCCACTCTCTTCTTTAACCGAAACCGAGGTGCGTGTGAGTTCAGCGTTTTTCGACTGAGCCACTTGAGAAACTTTCACATCTTCCGCCAATGCGCCCTGAAATGAGATGTTCATAGTCACTCCTAGAAGCAGGAGGTTTTTAAACTTATTTTTCATCATACAATTTTAATTTATTATCTTATTAATTCGTTAGTTATTCTGAACATCGTCACACAGCTTCCAACTAAATCGTAATGGCAAGCACTTCTAGTGACCCGGCATGACGATTTCAACTTTTTCTGATCACGCTTCAACTTTACAGTATAGTAATGATTTCCCTGTGCCGCAGTGTTGATTATTTAATTTGAAACTTGGAGATGTGGTTTACTTCATCGTTCTCGCGATTCATGAGCCCAGGAAAGGTCATGTCGAAGTTAACGATTAGAAGTTCCTCACCTCGAATAATAGGTTCACATGGTTGGTCAAGAAGCCCAGTTTCACCAGTATCATCAGCATTCTGCCAAAGTCGTTGCATGGAGTTCGATGTGATATCGTAGATCCACACTGAATTCATGGCAGAGTTCGTCAGGTAAATTTTATTGGTCTCTTTATCACAGATGATTCCGTCGCAGCACTCGAATGCTGGGTCATTAATGATGCGTGTAGTTTTTTGAACTGACCCATCCTTATGGAAAGATGTCTTAAAAACCTGACCATCACCAAAAAGGCCGCAATACATGTTGCCCGCTTTGTCGAAGGTCACACCATCTGCACCGAAACCCGTTTCTCCCGTATATGTCACGAGGAGGTGTTTTTTCTTATCAACCTTGAGTGGAGCACCTTTGAGCTCGTTGATATGAAACCGGTAAACTCCACTCTGGTTCTTCTTGCCCTCGAGTGTAATAACTGTATCTGAAAGGTAGAGGTAATCACCTTGCCAGCGGACAGCATTTGAAAGTTCAGTACCTTCAATGACTACTTCACATTGGGTAGGTTTACCGTTTTTGTACCGAAGGCGGAGGACGCGCGATTGGTGGTCAGTATTGCTGAAATACTGATTGTCTGCGATATACAGGTGTCCGTCGGGACCAAACCCGATTCCCATCGGGTGTACCATACCTGTTACCTTACTAGGAGGAAGATCATTAAAACTGTCGATAATATTACCTTTAGCGTCAAGGGTTACTATTTTTGATCCGCCTACTTTCTTGTAGTCGATGTAATTTGGAACCGATAGGACGATATTGTTTTGAGCATCCAGAGCAAGACCATCAGGAACGGTAAAGGTGTCTCCCAGATTAGAAAACATTGAGGGCTTCACCTCAAGAGATTCTTTTTTGAATGTAGGGCTTACAGCCGAAACTGTCAGTGATAGAGCTGAGCATACACACGCTGTGAGAATAGAATAGTTGATCATTTTTTATTAGTTTGTGTTAATTGATTATAGTTACATATATTGTTAGTTGACCTTGCCACATAATGTTGGCTCCATAACCCGCCAGCCAACCGGACACGGCGAAAACTATTTTACGGAGCGCAATTCGACACCAGTGTAGTTCTCGGGATCTACGTCATAGATAGGCCAGACGATCTCGCCAAGCTTCTGTTTATCGAGTTCTTTGTAGGCGGAAAACTCGTTAGAATTCATATCCAACCACATGGTAATTGTACGTATATCCTGCTGGGTAAACTTGCCCGCCTCCAATGACTTCTGATGGTTCTCGTTATAGAGAGCCTTACCCATGCGTGAGGCCCTAGCTCCAAATTCACCCGGGGTTGTACGACTGCCACCATGCTTAGCTTTCAGGTAACCATGCCCTAAATAAAAGGAGTATTTCTCCAGAGCTTTATAACTCATGTCTGTCGGCCCTGTTTTCATGGCGGCAGCTCTCTTCGGATCCGACTTCCACAGCGTCATTTTCTTCGTCGCCATCTCATTGTGGCAGGAGACGCACTTACTTTCAAGGATAGGCTTTATATGACGATGAAAGTTAAACATGATGTGATCATCAATTTCTGGCTTTAGGTCTGATGGTTCCCGCTTCAAGGCGAGTGGCGCATGACTGAGCTGAGGCGCCTGCTGTTTGCTCTCATGGCAGCCGATGCATGACATCATTTCTCCTGGGTGCACATAGGTTAAAGACCGCATGGATTGGACGGCCATCCCCTTCTCATCAAGCAGTTGAAAATAGATCGCTTTCCCAACCGGCGCTTTAAAATACACGCTGCCATCTTTCTCAACGGGAACCACGCCAAGCGGTATCCTAGCCATACTCTGGCTAGCGAACCCGATCCTCGGCTGATCAGACAGTGTAGTTGACTTAGGGATTACTTGAACAACACGGAGCTGTTTAATCTTAGCATTATCAGGAAGCTTTCCATGGTCATCAGTGGTATATACATTCATTACGCTGATTGTGGCACTCGGAGCATCCTTTGTGGCCCGCTCACCCTGATAGGTCTTGCAGGGAACCACCGGCGGCTTCTTTCTAGCCTTGAGTGGTATTGGGTCAATCGGCCTTAGGCCATTCGTTAACTTGCAGATCAGCTCTCTATTTCCAAATTCATCTAAAAGGCAGATGCTGTCCTTATAATTACAAAGGTAAAAACTCTCACTTAGCGGCCAAGCGGTACCAAAAGCCATATCATGCCAACTCCTGGTCCTTGTCTCAGACTCGGGAAACAGGTAGTCAGGAGTTATCCGCTTTACTTGGGACATCTTATTATCGTCCTCCACCTCAGTATCAATGATGATCAATGAGCCAAATGATTGGCCGTGATGAGGGCCAGCAGTGGCAATGTACTTATCCGAACCTGGTATGCTACGACAATTAAACTCCGCCCATGGTCGTAGATGCAATCCTTTCACCTTTTTAGTGTCGCCAACGGTGCTCAGCGGTAGCGCATAGTTACCATGGAAAGAGCGTGGGTTTCTTCCATCAGGCGCACAATGCCACATATGATGGCTAGCATTATGATCCCTATCGAGATAATCCCAGCGCGTGTAAACAAGCATGCCGTTATTGTCGACGCTTGGCTGAAATTCGTTGGTTTCGTGGTAATCAATGGGATACATGTCACTGCCATCCGCTTTCATGGAAAACATGGTAAAGGTAGGAACTCGACGGCCGTGGCACCTGCCATATCCAAACCTGCCAGCACTCATAAAAACAATTCTTCCGTTAGGTAACCAAACGGGGTCAAATTGATCAACTCCACTATCCGTTAAACGAGTGAGGCCAGAGCCGTCCACCCCAACCTTAAACAGGTTAAACGGAGCCGCAGGATCCCATTTTTTATTTCCACCGGAACTCCAACCGAAGATGATCGTTTTTCCATCCCAAGATAAGTCAGGTGAAATAAACGTGCCCTCGCTCATCAGGCGCCCCTTATTGGTACCGCTCGGAACTTCAAGTCCTGCGACGACGTCGATGATTTCAGCGTCTTCCGACTTCCAATTCTTGATGATGAAAAGGCCGCCACCCGTTTTAGCGTTATGACCATAGTATTGATCACAGAAATGATCGCCATCAATTTCCCTCTTCCTTTTTGCATGGTCGTTCAGAACTCCGCGTGCCACAAAAAGAATAGAGTCAAAATCAAGAAGTGGGTTGGAAAGGGCCACCTTTCTGGTGCTCTTCTTAAGTTCACTGTAGCTCTCCAGACCAGCCTTTTTACCCTTGGCCACAGAGAGAAGCCTCTCTGCTTCAGCAAGATCGGGCGCGTTATCCATGCTTTTCAGCTTCTTGATTAGAGCATCCAAGCGGCGAATACCCACATCATTTGGATTCTTATCCGACGCCAGTTTCATGGCCTGAATATTGAAAGCCTGTTCAGGCGGGAACGAATATTTAGCGGCATTTATTTTTGCGATCTCGTTGTACTGAGAGTTCCAGTCTGCATGTATAACGTCCGACTTGCCGCATTCAACATCCTTAGTATAATCTACTAATGCGCCATCTTTTCCGTTTTCAACGGCGGAGAAGCTCCACACAGGGATACATGTCATAGCTGCGATGACAGCGGTAAGTTTCGGTCTCTTCATGGTAAGAATTTACTTTTTAGGTGAGATGATCGAGAGCATCGCGTAAGAGCGACATTGCGTTACCTCAAATAACATTGAGCGTTATCTGTAATACGTCTAAAATATCGACTCTTACTTTATTTTGAGATTGATGCAACTTTACAGTAAATCCAAGAGCACGACAACACAGGTTAGCACAATTTAGTTCACTGAGATTCTGAGGCGAAGAAACTTGTTGCCCTCTGTCATTGGCTGAACAAGACGGATGGTGACCTCTTCAGTACCATCACCATTATTTATGACAGCTCCTAATGTCGTGACGGAATCGTCCCCTGGATCAATATCCCAATCTTCGAGATTGTCACTGACTTCAATCTGATAGCTCGCATCCGTAGCCTCAATGCGCCGATTAAACGAAATCGCAGAATATTGATCTGAGTCGATTTCAACGATCTTAGCCCGCGTCATACTACTTGACGCGGGAACTACAATGTCCAGACCGAGGGCATAAGATACAATATTAGGTATGTCTGATATGTAGGTATCTCCAAGAGGGTTTATGAGATGATGTGTCGCCATCCAGGAGGCAAAAGGGCCCTCGGTTTCAAGAAATCCCGGAGTTCCCATCGTAGCGTGACTAGCTCTCCAATTGCTTGAAAGAGTGTGATCAGGTGCTGTCTCTGGCCTAATGAGTGTCAGGGATGAGCCATCTCCATCAGGAGAAGTTGGCCAGGGGGCATTGTCACTGTAAATAAAATCATGAATGGCCGTGCCTGAGCCAAAAGAGAGCTTGATCTGCTCACCTCCATTACTCAGTCTTTGATCAGAATCCCACTCGCCAGCAATGGGAAACTCGCTGCCGTAGCGGAAGGTGAAAGCAGCTGTGTTTTTCACAACCAACACAAACTCCTTGGGCCCTAAACTCGTCACACTCCCTGAAGAGAAATCAAAATCTACCCCCTTGGTGAATCGAACATCCATGAGATCCAGTGAAAGTGTCTCACTAATGTTGTGAAGTTCAATATACTCGAAATCTGAGTTGGAAAAACCTGCCGCCGTTTCAGGTCCACTCGCATCAGCAGGGTGATACATGAACTCAGAGACCATCAAATTATCTTTAAGAGTTCCGTAAGCCAGTGGTAATCCTGCCGTGAATTCAACGGGTAAAGACCAGTGCCCCCAACGGCCACTGGAGTCCTTATGACGAACACGGGCACGGTACGTATGCCCTACTTTCAATGCTCCATTGGGGATATCGATCAAACTATTAAACGACGTCAGTTCGCCAGAGCCCCAAATTAAATCATTTTCCAAAATAAATTCCTTAGCCGCTTCCCAACTGGGAGCCAAAGGGTCCTCTATTTCACCTATTCTCCATTCCATGGCGGAGAAAGTTCCATTTCCCTGAGGGTCACTAAATGCGCTACTCTGAAACTCTAAGGCGTCTGTAGGAAATCCGGCAGCGCCAGTGTAAGTAATCGATGGAGTAACGGGAAGTTTCCCCGCGTCTAGAGCGTCTGAAATTGAATCCAAAAAAGAAGCTCGACCACCATCCCCCACTCCTGGGCCGCTTCCTTCATTCCAGCCAGTAAAAGCAAAGCCCTTCATGCTTGTTACCTTTTCGGACAACGGGTCATCATTCGCAGTCCCTTCGCTACTAGGAGCATTGCGCCAACGATCCTGATCAGCCTTTGATAGCTCTGATAAAAAAACCTCAAAATGATCAAGCAAATTATTGATCTGATCAGGCTGCCAAACTAGATCTCGAAACGAACGTAACACATTACGGTGCGCAATTTTCATATCTGATTTATCAATATAGGGTTGCCCATCTATTTGAACGTGCCCGTATAGCCCATTGTTTGCATGATCCCATCCCTCGTTAAAGCTTGGCCCCCATGAGGCATCATAGTCATAGGGAAGCTGCCAGAGCTGACCGCGCGTAGGATCATTACCTACAGGGTCAAAGTACCATACTACATTCTTCAGGCGGTGCCGACCTGTTGGTTCAGGGAAAATATCGTAATGACGAATCGCTTCGCCAACCGCCGAGTAGCGATACCATTGGTCATAATTAACATGCTCATTCAGCCAGTTGGCAGTCTGTCCACCGTGCAAATTAAAGCGTATATTATCAAATTCCGATCCATCGCTAACCATATCAGAAGACTGGTAACGGCGTTGCCGATCAGCATCGAATATGAAATCTGATAGTTTATACAAATTTCCTTTGGTCATATCTCGCGACTCAAGAAACCTAACATCATAGCGTTCTTGCGCGATTTGAATCCCCCAAAAATCCCCACCATACTGATCAGGAGCCTCGGAGGCATCATCAACGACTCGGAACTGGAACCAGTGAGTCTTCTGAACAGGCACTCCCATGGTGCGGTACAGCCGCTCACCCATTTTTTCGGTCAATCCCCAAGCATTCCCACCCTTGGTACCATACATCCGGCTGACGTTCAAAACACTCCACTTGCGCTTGTAAGGTTTCCCCTCATTGTTATGAGCCGCAAAATAATATCCCTTATTAAATTTGAACTTATAGTGCCGTTTCCCCTGATGAAAACGCCCATCAAAATCACCGTAGCGACTATTCCCTCCACGTAGTCTGACCCGGACATGATCATAAACAACACCATCATAAACCATCGCTCCTTCCCAATCATAGGCACGCCGGGCGGCGAGTTCAGCATCGGTACCATTATTAGTAAACTGCTGACTCCCTTCGTATGCTTGTAAGGTCTGCATATCCTGAGGCCTAATCAGCCAATGATAAACTGGCACGCGGCTAATGGCTTCTTTAGGCCATACATGACCAGCTCCATCAGGATGAACAGAGGCCGTAGAGGCGGTGTAATCAGGAACGCCATTATAGACAAAGTACGCAAAATTTAATGAAGCATCATCTTCATAGGGCACTAGTGCAGAGGTCCCTTCACTATCAGTAATCTGAATTCGGTATCTTACCAGAGTCCGATGAGCTTGTGCTGGCAGCGAAACGGTATAAACATTGTCTCCAGCCACTGCGTCTCCGTTTGTCCCGTTATCAACCATGACTAAATGAGTCCAGTTGGCCGGATTTTCGAACTCATCATTTAGCGGCGGAGCATCTTCTGGGTTTGCTAGAATCTCCGACACGGAGCGTGGAGTACGGGACGGAACAAAAGCTCCCGGCATCACGGTTTGATAGCGAAGCTCAACACCATCAACACCTTCAGGATCAGTTACTTTAGCGGTAATAACCACAGATTCACTACTAATAGGAGCTTGAGGAGAGTGGTCAACCTGCCGAATATTGGGGGCTACACTACTCGTAAACACTCTATTCTGCTGCCCAGGAGAAGGGCCTGTTTCTGCAGTCAATGGTTGAGCTGGACGAACAACTTCAATATCAAACCCAAGGTCACTACTATCCAGCTGAGTATTAAAAACTTGGACTGTGATTGTATTGTTTCCTGCGACAAGAAACTCTGCGGCATTTTGAATCGTCACAGCTTCATAAGTACCTTCATTGAACTGGTTGGTGGCGAGCCCCCCGATCAAAGCATCTCCATCGAAACGCTTTCGCTCGACCTCAACGCCATTAATCCAAATAACCATTCCATCGTCTGAGGTGGAATTAATCCTAATAGTAGAAGGAATCTCACCTTCTGCGATAGCAAAAGTATTGCGAAGAAAAATACACCCATAATTATATCGCATCCCTGTGATCGTGGTATTTAAAGTGACCCCTGTGACATCACCGTAACCAATCGGCAATTGTTGGTTTGCAGCCCAAGAGCCATCCTCAACGAAATTAGGTTGTCGCCACTCTGATACCGGCATTGACGCCTCAGTATCGCCTGCACGCCAACTCCACCCAGTGGACTGAAACCCAAGTAATGTCGATTCACTAACTTCGGAGAACAACGGAGAAGCTCGCCAAGAACTGCCCAGATCATTATCTAACAAATGATGAAGAAGCTCCATGGAGGAGCCTTCACCTGATGACGCCACAGGCCAGGGAAAACCCACTTTATAGTCAACCTGATCAACAGTCTCCCCCAACCCGTTGAGCAACCTAACTCCTTCACCGTCACCGTTCAGATTGCCTGACCATGGCCCGTGCGCGATGACGCCAAACGCGGCCTGAATGGTCGCTGGGCTCTTCGCAAGAACTATGTAGGCCCCTGGCGCGAGTCTCGCGCCATTGGGGAACGTATAATCAATTCCCTTATCGAATCGCCAGCCCGCGAGGTTAACCGAACTTACCCCCGAATTGTAGATTTCAATAAATTCGCCATTCAGCAGGTTGTCATCAGGATCATAATGAATTTCGTTGATGACGATACTTGTCGAAGCCGTGATCACATTAAGCGTAAAGGATCTCTCAAACGATAAACCATCGCTGTCTGTGACACGGATACGGATGGAAAAGTCGTTACCAACCTCTGATGAAAAATTAGCTTGGGCCAGTAATTCATCGCCGCTAATGCTAAACAACGAATTGTGAGTGGCCCCTGATCCTGGAACCAGTGCGTAATGATGGGTATCACCGCTGTCGGTATCTTCAGCCACTATTTTAGCAACAAATGAACCTGTTCTCGTCGTCGTCGGAATTTCAATAGAGCCTAACGAAATATTTGCCGGTGCCTCCGCCGCCGCGAGATGATGAGACGTCACCCCAACGATCAGTAATATAAACAGGATAGCTACTTTCATGCGATGGTGGTGCGAGAATAAGCTGGTTTCAGCGACTACTAGCTCAAAACTAATTTGACGTCATAAGAATACGGCGGCCCCCCATCCCTAGAACATATTTGTGGAATAGAGCTCATGAGGTGAAGTATTATCACACGCATGATTAATGAAACATGACGAAGATCAACAACCTAAAACCTTTACAGTAAATCTTGCAATCATCCATGCAAACATACCTTCCCTGTCTCAGGGATTAGCCAGATCACATGCTAAGAGGTCAAGGATGAAATTTACTGTAAAGCTAGGCTTCTCATTATTGCTTTGCGCTTAATAACACCTCCTATAAAAAACATTTGAGAGATAAAATCTTTGGGGAAAATTCTCCCGCAACCCAAGAAAGCACACAAATAATCCAAAAGCTAAGCTATGATAACAACCAACAAACCGGAGCTTGCACCACCCAGAACAATGCGCTCAACCACCTCACTCAAAAACCCAAGATCTAACATGAACGAAGGCAATCTATTTATTAAATCAGCCGCAGTTTTGATGTGCTCAGTCACATTATTAGATAGTGCTCTATGTGAAGAAATGATCAACGTGCAGGCCAACACAAAAACCATTGCATCTAAGCTTTCATCAATTAATGCTACAGAAGAAAATGGAATTATTGTTTTTGAGAATCAACATAACCAAGTTTTAGTGAATCTAAACAATGGGAAGTGGTCGGTAAAAAACAGGACCGATAACTCATGGTGCTTTAAAGATGCCGACTTTCGAGTTGATCAAACAGCCTATAACTGGCAGGAACCACAGATTAAAATAGAGTGGGGAGTTAAAGCCTATCATTCAAAATTTGGCGAAGGCAAAGAGCTCACAGTGACATACACTCCGGAGCAGGGATACGATCCGTGCAGAAAATTGATTCTGAGACTTTATCAGAAGCAATCTTTTATTGAAGTCGCATGGGGAATTAAGAACCGTTTTGAATATCCAGTTAAAGTTGCCAATATCGATCTCGTTTCAAGAGGTCAGTTGTTTGAAGGGCAAACGGTTGAAAAACCGATGGTGCTACGTAGTGGCTCTGGTGCCGAAATGAACAGAATAGAAAATAAGTGGGAAATCAACGCTCTCAATGGTGCTATGCTAACATATTTGGATAGTGGCAAGCGAAGAACGATGGTAGTGGCGGGTCTTAAGTATAATGAATTTGGACGAAAGGTAGAATTAAAGAACCATCGCGGGTTTAAACACATGAACCTACAAGTGTGGGACCCACAGGGGAAACAGATTGACCCCGGCAAGACATACATTTCGCAAGATAGTGTGTATCTAGATTTTACAACAAAAGACCCTTTTAAGTCATTAGAGAGTTATGGCTTAGCGATGCGCGAAGCAAATGCGGCTAACCCCAATGTTTACAATTTCCCATCACTTTGTGGTTGGATGATTTCTACAACGCGCTTCGGAGAAGGGCTAGCGATCAACAACTCTGTTGACATGATCGGTCAGGCAAAATTGGCGAAAGATAGAGGGTTCACCAAATATGCACCACTTGCGGTCCGTCTAGAGCCTGATTTTTATGGACCTGGAGACTTTGGAAACACTCAACAAGGCTGGTGGGATGATGAACATTGGCGTAAATATGGTCCTGGAGGAATGCGCGGCCCAGAGAAACGATCGATGATCGGAACTGGTAAAGGCTCATTACGAAAGCCTTACGACACCTTTGCAAAATTTAGTAAAGGGGTCCATGACCTAGGCTGCACGGTATTAACCTATTTTCAATGCAATATCCCATCACTTGATTTCTGCCGGGCTCACCCAGAATGGATGCTCAATAATGATATTAGCCGGCTTCACCTAGACCACAGACTAAACTTATCTTATGTGAAGTATGATTACAGCGACCCTGGATTTCGTGAGTATATGCTCAAGACCTGGAAGCGTTTAAAAAATGAGGGGCTAGATGGAGTTAAATTTGACTATCCTGAGAGTTCTTGGATTGCCACTGGTGGGTTTGAAGATAAGACATTCACCACATCATCCGTTTACCGTGAACTTTTTCGACTTTGTCGAGAAGGGCTCGGAGAAAAGGCCTATATTCATGAAAGACAGTTGGGCGTAGGTGGAATACCTCAGCAGGACCTATCTGCCGGCATTGTGGATTTACAACGTGTTTGGTATGATGCAAATCACTTTGAGCCTGAAATGGCTACACGTATGGGACTACGTTGGTATAAAAGCCGCAGTGTCTTTCTCTACTATCCTGATGGTAAAACTTTCCACAATCGAGGTAAAGAGATCCCACAATATATGCAAAGAGCCTTTTTAACAGCCATTGGATTCATTGCTGGTCGTCTTGAAATTGGAACCTCCGTTGGAAAGATGACTGATGAAATGTTACATGACACTTCTCGACTCTACCCTATGTTTGGCGGGACTCAATCTCCACGTCCTGTCGATATGCTACTTGGGAAAACTCATCCGGAAACCTATGTTTATCAGGTCGATAAAAATTGGCATCAGGTCATGTTAGCAAACTATAATTCCAAAAAATCAGAGACCATTTCTGCCCCCCTTTCAGGAGACACCATTTCTACGGGATCTCTTGGGCTAGATGCCGATGCAGAATATCACGCCTTTGACTTCTGGAGTCAGAAATACCTTGGCAAGCTACAGGGCACTGACAAGCTTTCAATGGAATTACGTGTAGGAGAAGTAGCCATGATCTCTGTTCGCAAGGTCGCTACCCATCCGCAGATGGTTTCAACCAACCGTCACTTCATGCAGGGAATGATGGAGTGTCATGATATCAAATGGGCTGGCAGCACCCTTTCAGGCAAGGTCGATGTGATTGAAGGTGATGAATTTGTTCTGACAGTAGCAGGTAATGGGCTCACTCCAAAATCATGCGAAGGCGCAACAATTCGCCCACGAACTGATGGATTGATCGACCTCGTCTTCAAAACAACTAAAAGCGAGACTAAAGCGTTTAAAGTTATTTTTAAGTAATTACCTCCTCAGAAAATGGCAGCACGGACTGCCATTTTCTGAGGTCATTCTCACTGGAGGTCGACCAATTGCAGATTGGCCTGGATCGGTATCCCATCCAAAATCAGAGCTTATCTCAGCAAATCATCACAAACATGATATTTACTGTAAAGCTGCTTTCTCCAGTTGTCGTTTGTATTGCTTAACGTTTGACATAAACGATTCGAGGCAGAGTTGCCAAATCCAAGATAATCTTACAGGATTCTCTGTTACTCCCAATGACTTAGAAGAATCACAACTCAACGAGTTCCAATCAACCACCAATGCAATCAATGAAGCACACTATCCTTTTCATCCTTTTAATTGTCTTCAATCCCGTTGCCCTCATAGCAAACGAAGCCTTGCCCTCTGATTACAAATTCATAGAAAACGGCAAAGCCATCAAAATCAATCAATGTGGGAAATTTTTCGGTAAAATTACGGAGACACAAAATACACTCATCTACAAAAGAGGAGTTAGCTCCTGCGCTCTAATCGGCGGAAGACATCTCAATGGTGGATCTTACCGTATCACGGCAGAGCTGAAACAAGACTGTTCAGCTAGAATGTTTGTGGGAGGATCCTACGTCAAAGGCTTTATGGTCAACTACGGGAACTTTATCCAGTTTCACGAAGGGCTGATCAGTAGTAAGGGCTCGTTTAAATTCAAATCTTTCGAGATTTCCGGCGATGTTACTCTAGAAATTACAAGTGATCGCCGCGAAGCTCAGCTTCTGGTGAATGGCAAAAAAATAGCAACGAGCAATGACCCTGATGTGCTTAAAGGTGGCTATTTTGGTATTACTCCTGTCGGCAAAGAAGAGGTCAAACTTGTCAACTTCAAGCTCCAGGCCACATCAAGTGCTGACACCCTACCTCAGGCATACCGCCCAATGAATAGACTTCATCAATCCTACTGGACTGAGGTCTATGAAAACACCTCTAAAGCAGAACCCTGTGACGTTCTTTTTCTTGGGGATTCCATAACAGATGCTTTTGACGGTACTTGCAGCTTTACCAAAGACCCTAAACGTCTAGGAACAGCTTCCTGGGAGCGCCTTTCTAAGGACCGAGTAATCGTTAACGCAGGCATTGGCAGCGACCGCACACAGCATTTGCTCTGGCGCGTCAAGAAGATGCCTCTTGAGGTCATGAAGCCGAAAAACATCGTCTTGCTGATTGGCATCAATAATCTAGGTAGTGGGCACCACCCTGACGATGTCGCTGAAGGTATTCGTCAAATTGTTCACGAACTTGAAAAACGTAGCCCAGAGAGCCAAATTATCGTTCATGGCGTCTTCCCTCTACGTAGGACTAAAGACGTCACTACAAACAAAAACCGACTCATCGTTAATCAGAAACTTGCTGAAATGAAGTGGGGAAAAAATGTTGAACTGATGAACCTTGATACGGTCATGCTAGACGACAAGGGCTTACTCAAAGATGGATACTCCTACGACGGTTGTCATCTCTCCGAGACTGGCTTTAGAGTATGGGAGGAAGCTATTTCCAAAGAATTAAACTAAGCTCCCTATTATCAATCACACTTAAATAAAGACATGAAAACAATCATCTTCAGCTTACTTGCCACCCTCACTGTATTTTCAACGGTAACCGCCGAAACAATCACTCTCACCGAGAGCAACCCTAGAATCTGGCAAAGCACACGCGATGGAAAACCCGACCAATTTGGGGTAAGCCAATACAGAATTCCTCACCTCTTCGTTAAACCGAATGGTGATATTGTCGCCTGCTGCGTAGGGCGTCTTTCAAAACCCAGTGACCATGGAATCTCGGCCTGTTTTTTCGCATTATCCAAAGACCAAGGTAAAACATGGAAAAAGTTCAATGCTCCCTACGTGAATTGGAAAGAAAACAAACCACCCAAAGGAGTTCTACCTTTGACCAAAATAACCAACGAGGTCAATGTAGTATGGAGCCAAATTGAGAAAAAATACATCTGCATCTACATGCACGAACTACGCGTTTACGTTTCAAAAAGCCCCGATCTTGAAAAGTGGTCTGACCCACAAAAACTCGACATCGCAAAATTGGCCGATGGCTCGACCGCCAACCTCTGGCAATGCCCAACCTCCATGCTTATCGACCAAAAAACAGGAGAAGTGGGCTTTGCCATCTGTGGCATCAATAACAAACGTTGGGTCGTCCGCCTCATTTGGACCAAAGATTTTAAAACATTCGAAGAATCTCCTAACATTCCAAAAGGGAGCTGCAATGAAACCAACTTTGTCAAAATCAAAGACGGTCGATATTTCGTATCTAGTCGTGCAGGGAAAAAGCGCATTAACTGGTACTACGACCGAGTTAACAAAAAATGGAGTATCCCTCACCCGGTTACAGTACCCCACCGCGGATCGTGCCAAGCTGATGTTATCTACGACAGCAACGGCCACCTGTTTCTGTCCATGCCAAGTAATCCAGGATCAAGACTGAACGGATGTATTTATCGCAGTAAAGACCAAGGGAAAACATGGGAGAATATCAAACTCCTCAATGAAGGTTATTTCGGCTATTCCTCACTGGTTATTCTAAACGATGGGTCCAAGGCTATTCTCAGTGAACAAGAACGCTGTGACGGACCAAGTAAAGGAACCAGCCTTCATTTTAAGAACCTAGGTAAGCTTCAGGGTAAGTGATTGAGCCTCGATTGGTTTAAGCTCACCATTTTTTTAGCCCGTTCCCTTTGATGTGGAGCGGGCTTTTTCGTCAAAAGTTATTCTTGCCTTGCCGAAACTTCAGCCATTTCAAGAGTCCAAGCACTTGTAGCTCGGCAAAAAACACCATTCAAACATCTGTCCAACCGGTATAGTTAGAATCTTGATCACAACCCAGATTCAGGATGGCAGATAAATGACAGTTAGGACTATCCATGTCCAGAATCATTTATGAAAACTCGGGATCTTTCGCCACGCAATCCACAGCCATTCTGGGTTATATAATGATGAATAGCTCCGTTTATCCGGGAGCTGTTTAACCCGTCACGGAGATTCTGTGATGGTTTTTTTATTAACCATAACCAGAAAGGAACCAACTACCATGGCAGTTAAACTAATTGCAAACTACAGTAAACGACTCGGACTCCCGGGCTATTCGTCACACCAGTTCAGTGTCTCTGTAGAAACTGAGCTGAACACCACCGATGATATAGCCTATGAAGCCGAGCGCCTGTACCACAACCTCCAGACGAACGTCGACGGCCAGATCCAGCAAACAGGATTTGTGCCGCCACAAGACTACGGCATGGAGACCCCGGCCACACAGGCCGCACCACCCAACGTCCTGCCAATAGTATCAGAGGCTCATTGGCAATGTTCCCCGAAGCAACAGGAGCTTATCCTGAAGCTGATCTCGGAGAACTCGCTGGATAAGGGTGAAATCGAACAGCAAAGCCGCCAGCGATTCCGAAAGGGGGTCAAGCAACTCAACAAACTGGAAGCATCCGGCCTGATTGAGGAGCTCTTCGAGATGACTGGTGCCAATAACAACAGGAGCCGAAAACCACGGCGTAATGCCTATGGAAAGGGGGGAGCATGATTGCTGTAGCTGATCCCCCCACCAAGGTACCGGATAAGGTTCACGCCTTACCTGACCACATCAGCCCGACAGCGGCTAAAGATTACCTGGGCTGCTCGCTCAGGTTTTTCTTTGGCAGGGTACTGGCAATACCACAAGCCACCAGTCCAGCACTACACCTTGGCAAGTGCGTGCATGCGGCATTGCAACATTATCACCTCGCTGTCTGGCGTGGTGGAGATGCTTCGCCAGAAGCCGTGACCCAAGCCTACGAAGACATCTTCATGACCATGGAGAGAGACGAAGGACCAGTGTCATGGAAGGATGAGAAGGCACGGAACAAAGCGCATGCGGATGGATTAAGAGTGGTTGCCGCCTACCTCGATTCACCCGGGGTATTAAAGGAATCACCCAAGGCTGTCGAAGTCTTCCTGCGTGAAGAGATCGATGGCTTATCGGTACCGCTCACTGGTGCGATTGACCTTGTTCGCCAGGATCTGGTACCTGTGGATTTTAAAACATCCGCAAGTAAACCAGATCCGGCGACGGCCGCATTTGATCATGAGCTGCAGCTTGTCTGTTACCAACTCATGATTGAGAAGGCGACGGGTAAAACACCACCCGCACTTGACCTGTTGTTTCTGGTGAAGACCAAGACGCCCCAGGTCATCCCTGTCTCCATTGCTCCTGCCGACGAACATCGAAAGCAGCGGGCAGTGAAGATGCTGGAAACAGCCGTGCAAGGAATTGCTGAGGAGCGGTTCCATCCCCAACCCGGGATGCATTGCAGCTGGTGCTCGTTTCGTAACGAGTGTGGCAAGTGGAAGGGAGATGCTGCATGAGGTTTCTACCCTACACCCTACTGCCGTTGCTGCTCGTCAGTTGTGGCAGCAGCGCCAAAAGCCATACAACAAAACCAGTGGATCTGAAGCCCGTGGGTAATGCCGTGGAGTTCTTCAGCATCTGCATGGTTGTGGCCGTGATCGTGGTCGCGTTGACAGCGATCATTCTAGCTGCCCGGGGAGGAGACGACCGATGAACGCTGAATCATCATTTGATATGGTGATTTGGGTCGTGATAGGAACGCTTATCTTCCTCGCCCTGAGTTCACGGATACCGCTGCTGCTACTGGCTGTGGCGTTTATCTGTTTGCCCTGTGCATGGCTTTATCTGAAGTCACGCGCCCGAAAATAACAACCCCCACCCCCAAACCATTGGCCGGTTCCTCATCCCGAGGTTCCGGCCATTTTTATTAATACCCAACATTAGAAAGAACCCATAATTATGAATAACGTAATTGCATTAAGACAAGGAAACCTCGTGCAGGAAGCGGCACGTCCCATCCCGTTTGAGGTAGTCGAGAACCCACCTGAGTTAAACACTGATGTGCGCCCCAAAGGGTTGCTTTGTCACTGTGGTGCCCAGGTCGTTGACCGACAGGATCTCTTCGAGGTCATCACACCCAACGGTACTGACACATGGTATCCGATACCACATCGCAACCTACTTGCCGAGGTTGAGAACCAACTGCGTGAAACAGGCTTCATCATACAAGGTGAAACCCATGCACTGACACACGACGGGGCCCGATACTTCGGTGTCATCCAAGTGAGCTTGCCTACCCGGAATGAAGGTGACTTCAACTGGGTGGTGGGCTTGCGGAACTCGCACGATAAGTCGTTACCAGCAGGTCTCGTAGCCGGGACACAAGTCTTGGTTTGCGATAACTTGTGCTTTAACGGCGAGGTCAAACTGAGTCGTAAACACACGCGTTTTGCCATGCGTGATTTGCGGCAACTGACGGCACGTGCTGTAGGTCAGCTTGGTGACAAGTTCCGGGACCTGGATCAGAGAGTTGCTCGCTATAAGCAGCACTACCTTCCTGATAGATCTGCCCATGATCTCGTCATCCGGGCAGTTGATTGTGGAGCAGTCACCACAAGTCAGGTTCCTGCCGTGCTTCAGGAATGGCGCAAACCCCAGCATGAAGCATTCCTTCCTCGGAATGGTTGGTCACTGTTTAACGCCTTTACCGAGGTTTATAAAACAGTGAACCCGCAGACCGCAGTGAAACGTGGTCAGGCGCTGCATGGGCTGTTCGATAGTCAGGTGGCACTCGCCAGCTAGTGAACCCGGGAGGCGTGGAAATTCTGCGCCTCCCATAACCACATACCCATATGAACCTACAAAAAATAGAACATGAAGTGAGCTTCGATCAGCTCGCGGGATTCGACAACTACCGTCAGTGGATCGAACCACTGGTGCCGTTGCTCGAATCCGGTGATCCGCTCGCACCCCGTGGCGCATTACTCGCCGGTATGCCCGGGACCGGGAAGGCAAGTTGTGTGCTGGCAACAGCCAAGTTGATTGGCAGACCAGTAATTCGTTACCATCCGAAAGGGACCAAGGTCTCAGCTATCATCAGTGAGCTACCCGACGAACCCATCATCTTGTGGCTTGATGAACCGGATGAAAGCTGCATCGAACTACTACGATTCCTGGCATTACAACCAGATATCGGGGACAAGGTGCTGGTGATGACCACGACAAGTAAACCACACATGCTGCCAGCGACGTTCACGGGTGCCGCGATCTTCGATCGAATCTGGCATCTTGATCTACCTGATGTCAGTGCCCGGGCGTTCCTATGGGACTGTCTCATAGGATGCGTGGGCGGGAATCCGGGGAAATATGACAACGTGAAATTGGCTCAGGTCTCGGCACTGTTCACGCCCGCCGAGATCGAGGCCGTCGTGAGGCAAGCTCATGCCGGGGTCGAGAAGCCTCCGAGTGAGAAAAAGATACTTGCCGAAATCGTACGGAAAACGCCTTGTGCTGCGTTGCAGGACGAGGAGACTGCCAGCGTCCGATATTGGGCACGGCGTACTGCTGAGAGCGTGTGAGGGCCATTACGGGTACACTGGCGAATTAGAGGCCCGCACTCCCTGTCACCGGGGAGTGTGGGCGCTCCTTTTTTACTTACCGGGTCATTTGTATTTCTTACTCCGCATAATGGGATCAATTCGGACTGAAACCATCACAGCAAGGCTTCAAGTTCGTCCAGCATTTCCTCCACCTGCTTCCACGACCTCTTCTTCCGAGTCGCCTCCTTGAGGCGGGAGAACAGCTGGATCCGTTGTTCGGATCTTGATCTGGGTTTTTCGGGAAGCCCATCAGGATGTAAAATATCAAAGACAACTGTTTTCACTTCCTTCGCGGAGGGTTGGTCACCACCAGCCTGTTCGACGGCAGTTCCCCATGCACTCACCTGTTTTTCAGGATCTGGCAACTGCAGAAGTGGTCGCACCTGAGCTTCGTTCACCGGAAAAACGTCTCCAATTGGTGACGTTTTGAATGTCTCCATAAAACTTGCAGCACCAATAAGCCGGTGAGCGTGTGCCCGGGACATGCCTGCAACCGACTGGCAATATGCGTTCCAACTTTTGTGACCTGCCGCCCTCCAAAGCTTGCCCGATTTGATTACGGAAAGCGCCTGCCCTAAATCCCAGAATGCCTGCACACCCTTGACAACGATCTTATGCTGTTGCCTGAACTCGACCTCTTCTTCCTTGGTGATTGAGGAGCCTATCGATTTTCCCTTGGACTTCTTCTCTACTGGTCTCGGACTGCTGGACTTTATCATCTCGTCTTTCCTGTGGTCATGGAAGGCCTGGGGGAACTCACGCACGCGCAGGGATTCATCCCACTCGGCCCAGTCGCCTCCGTGACCATCCTTTAGTCTGATAAGCTCCCCGTCACGGGTGGGCTTCGCACCCAGTTGTTTGAGAAAAAAGGCAACTCCGCTTTTTTCGCAATGCCGGCGCATTTCATCAACCCACTCTAGCTTGAACGGGCGAGTCAGATTCCCGGAACCGGACTCACCACCGAGTATGACCCAGTCGATCCCCTCAAGGTCGAGTTGCTCCGGTGGTATGCGCTCCCAGAGCGGTTCAATGGAAAGTCCTTTGATAGATGCCTTGACCTTCTTCAAATCAGCCAGACGTTTCAGACTGGTTCGGTCCGGGCCTGTCAGAGTGGTCATGGCGCAGACATTCGGAGGGAAGCCCCCTATTTCCTCAGCGAACTTGGCCATGATACTTGGACACTTGGTCAGCCATAACCAGAGATGACGTTCACCATCTTCGGATTGAATGGCAGGCATGAGATCGGCTTTCAGAAAGGGAAAATCGGCAACCCTGCTGAGTGCATCACCCATGTCGGAAACGAAGATCATCCGGGGCAATCGATGTTTCCATGAGGTCTTCTTGTTGTATGTGCCAAGCAAATCCTTCTTCCCGGCTATGGTCGCTGCCCGCCCTCCAAAAGAGGTAATTTCCTCAAAGACAGGAGCGTAACCTGCCTTGACCTGCCGGGGTTTGACTTGGTTCCCCCTGAGACCCTCACGGTCGAGTATGTTAGCCCCCTTATTGAGATGCAGGATCGCCGCATAGCAGGTGATGGATTTCCGGATGGCGTCTTTAGCCTCGTCCGCAACGCTCTTGCCGTGTTGTTTCTCGACACTATCCAGGAACCTCTCGCGCAAGTGCCATATATTGCTAGTGGTGACCTTCTGAGTGTGCCCGGGGTTCGGGTTCTCTGAATGAAGGAAGACATCATCAATAAGCTGCTTGTAGATCGCCTTGATCTTCTTCTCAGTGGTATCGGCCCCCGCATGATTCATTGCATCGGCAATCGTTTTGAGGACTTCGGCTGGCTTCGGGAACAGCTCGCAGCCATGACAGCCCATGATCGGATTTACGGTACTGTCGCACCATTGTATTTTTGTTTTATCAGACATTTGTGTTAAATTTATTAGTGTTAGAATTAACTACTCCAATCATTCCCTTCCCATTCCGACAACGGCGCTGGCGACGTGCTATGGTCCACACCGAATAGGGCACACTCATTTAGCGTTTCGGTTTGATGCCGAGCAGTGGCATTGATTATGTCCATGTGCGTCACACCCCATATTTCCAGACACTTGTTCTCGTCCATAACTAATGCCGGGTGCCGAAGAATCACGTGCCTAGCAAACTCGGTGAGGAACCGGTTACGGCACTGATCCCGGATCTCTATCCTGTTGGGACGATTGCCTTCATACCAAGACTGGGCTTGAGGAACCAGCAGATGGTTATCGTCGAATAGCACCGTCGTGGAAATGGGACTATTTCGATCATGGGTAAGTCGATCAAAATAAAGTTTCTCCCAATTCAATCTATCCACTTCATCCTGACGTAGCTCACTTTGTTTTTCAGAGTTCCTCAGTGTCCCAAAATTCCCTGTCACCAAATCCCTAGTACCCTGATCAGGATACCTCTGAATGCAGCACCTGTAATTGTGCTCTTTATTGCCCACCGCTTCCAGGACATTGTGAATGCCTGTGGCCGTCAGGCGTTCATCAATACACGCACAATACGCGAGCTGCAAGATCAAGCTCGATGGTATCTTGCCATTACGATGTTCACGGACAAACTTTCTACGGCTTTTGTCGTCCCATTCTGATGACCCTGCAGCAGCCTCCATATACCGTGCTATGGGAGCTTGCTCGCAGAATGCTTTAACAGGTTCTCTTCTACATGTTCCCGGGACAAGCGTCTCAAGGAGGTATGCTGACTGGTCAATCACCTCGGCCACGGACCCTCGGTCGAAGCTGAGATCTTGGGCGTCACCAATTGGTGACGTAACCAATGTATCTGGTGATGTCTGAGTAGTTTTTATATCATTCATTTTCTTATTTTATTTGAGGATTTGTTTTTATTTTATCAGCTCTCTCAATGCCCGTGGCTGTCTTGATTAGATCAATGGGCTCAGGCATAGGATCGTTGGGCACCAGATCCCTAAGGGATAGCTCCCGCATATGGAGCACTGCCATAGCTTTCTTTATCCGGGAGGCCCGGTCAGGGGACACCTTACTCAAATACAGGTCCACAGGATGAGCCCCATTCATCAGGAGATCTGGATGCTGCTTCATTGCCGCAAGCATCTGGACGAAGTTGTCATCAACAAGAGGTACCTTACCAGTGTCGTCCGGGTCGAGGCTATAGAGGATTTTGAAAAAACACTCGACCCAGTTATCATAAACTAACTCAGTTACATTGTCTCCATCCCCTATGTGATCCTTAAGCTTATCCGCCGAGAGTTTCAGCTCAATACGGGTCCACTTCTCACGGAAGCTCTTACCAGCCATCTGCTGACCTTTGTCGTAGATGTGAAGGCATAGAGGAGGGCGCTTTGCTGCACCAAACTGAATACTTTCACCCGACCTTAAGAGAGGGGCTTTATGTAAGCCTGGGAGGTTCCTGTCTTTGACGAGCAACTCTAGTTGGCTATATGGAGTTGCTATTACACCGCCAAACTCTACCGACGTGAACTTGCAGGTCCTAGGCCCATTACTAATCAGATCTAGTGCGTCCCACATGACATCCAAAGCCTTATCGATCTGCTCTTGGCTACAAACGATGATGCCATTGTGATCATTGCCAGTGAGTAACCTAGAAAGGTTGGCTTGGACACTGCTGATTGTATTACCAGTTATGCCGATACTCATCCCGGTGGTCTTATCATACCATCGTTCAGAAATGTCAGTTCCACACCTGTTCTCCGATTGGGTATTGGATAACCTTTCCCACGAAGTTTGACCAGACCTGAGGTCACTGGGACTTGGCAGGTTGATTTTTCTATGCGGTGGGGATTCCCCCCCGCGCCCCCCCTTATCTTTCTCGATATTTGAGGAGGAGGGTTTCATATATCGGCTATCCGGCTTAATGCGAATTGTGTCTGGTCCTAGCATTGGTTCGGTACGTTTGGGGTTATATTGACCTTAGGTAAGGCACATGACGACCCGATGCTAGCGCCCATAGACTTCGCACCGATTGATTTCTTAATAATAATCATATATTTATTGGGTTATAGAGGAGCCCCACTACAGAAGTGGGGCTCCCCTGGTTTCTCTTAAGCAGCATTACCGCCACCACCGCCTTCCTCCAGACCTCCGAGTTTCCTCATTAGTCCCGACACTTCCCGAAGTCGTGATGCAAAGACCTTGGCTTCAGACTCGCTATAGTCAGAGGGATAGACTGCACTGACGTAGTCCATGAACGCATCATCCGAGCTCAGGTAACCCTGGTCGGACTCCTCTCGTATTCTACTCGTCAGGATCTCGACTAACTCCATGCTAATACCGTCAAACTCAAACAACTCTTCGAAGCTTGCATCAGGCGCACACTCCATGACCATCCAGAGTTTAAGCAGCAAGTGGGCAGGCAAAGGCTTCCCCTCAACCACTGAACCCGGATCCTTCACTTCCTTCCAGATGACCTCCAAAAGAGGTTGAGGTATAAGGGCTGCTGCCTGAATAAATTCATACAGCATCCGCTCACAGTTAAGGGCAACTAGGTTCGCTATACATCGGCAAAAGCCGCACTCGAACGAGATCTCCTCAAGAATCACATATACTGCGGATTCGATCGCACCCCAATTATCCAGCAGTTCTTCAAGACAACTAGGAACTATCACCCCGAGAGGGTGTGGCATAGTATCGCTGGGGTGATACAATATGGCGGTATCATTTTCATGCGGTATATTGCTATAACCTTCGATCACCTTCCCAGGGTCAAAGTCGTTATATTTTTGACGTATAACTGCTATCGCTTTTGGCAATGCGCTATTTATTTCTCCCTTGGAGAATTTGTCCCGAACTCGTTGAGTCAAGGATTCTGGCAAAGGCCCATATAAACACTCCAAGCTGGAGGTTATTTCATTGAACAGGATCTCATCCTTGTTCTTAATATTTGTATTAGTTCTAATAATCATTATTATTTTTTAGTATTGTTTTGAGAGCACTCATCTCCCGATTTTATATAGAGTGTATTATTATGCGGCATCTTGCCGCTTTGTCATTGTCGGGCTCTCAGCCTCAACAAAAATCTAACCACCCCATAAAAACTGGGGGCACCCAACGTTCCTCATTTATTGATGGTGACGTCAGGCTGGTTAAATTATTTTTATTTCTGCATGAGGTTTATTGACCTCGCAGTTGCACTGATTTTTTTCAGTGCTCCCAAATAACAATTTCCGCATTCTGCGAATTTCTAGTAAATGGGGTGACGGTCGTGCACTTCTAGTTTTTTGTGCTTCCGCAAAAATGTTGGCACTCTGCCTAACTTCTCTGCTTGTCAGGCCGTTGTCACGTTAGCCTGCAGACGAACGATTGCCTTTTAACACCGTCGAATCAAGCTGTATTTTTACCCTCTGCAACACTTTTTTGTTAGACACCAATCGTTTACAAAACACAATAAACAAGAACGAACAGCATGAACACATTTCACGTTTAGATCATGTGCTGATTACAAGAGTAAAAAAATATTCAAATTCTTCACAAAGACCTCCGGACGGCCAAAAAATGCAGATTATAACCATTACTTCTCTTTCTTCCGTTCGAAACTCTAATCAAGTAGGCAGCGGGATCGCTCCCGCCACCTCTCACACCACCGGACGTACGGCTCCGTATCACGGCGGTTCAAAACAACCCTATCTTTTCAGCCTATACCACAGCATAAACTGCAACTTTGTTTTGCTATATTGATCCAGTGTTGATGCCTCGTATGCGATTTCTGTTCGTCAGGGCAGTGTTTTGCTTCCAGCTTCCTTCAGCCAACACCTCGCGATGTTAACCTTGCCTTCCGCTAGCGGTTCTCTCTGCCGAGCCCGCAGGGGACTTTAACCCCCAAGTCAGTGCGCCCTACCGGGCACACCCAAAAATTAATGCACCCGGATATCTTTCCGGGTGCATTGTTGTACAAAACGTCCTTGGTTTGAATAAGCTTAACTATTCAGGGAGACCTTCAATATAGTCTGAAATACTGTCGTAGTTGATGAGGCGAGTTGCTGCTCGTTGTCCAGGCTCCTTCAGGGACTTGTTCACGATCACACCTTTTTTCATCAGAGCATACAAAGTAGTTCTTCCTATACCAAAAATCTCACGCACCTCTGCTGGACGAATCCATTCTCGGCGCATGGAAAAACCATTGTTTTTCATTTGATATTTTAGTATTCTGATTATCCCCTGCCAGTAAATGACAAGAGTTATTGAGAGCACCATAGATAGGCTCTCACTATATTGTTTCCCTTTTCGGGACGGCCAATACTTACCGTTTACAAATGACTACCGAGCATTCTTTTGCTATACTCATCATTCTCAATGCTGAGCGATCAACAGCGCCATTCACACCGTCAATTTAACAGCAGACTATCATAACAGCTACATGACGCAAGTAAAAAATCATCATGCACACTATAAACATTACATATTGTTACTACTCATGGTGACGACACGCAAGCCCCGGAAGCACCTATCACCACTAATCACTCAACTCAAAAATGGCCTGCACACAAACTATGATATAGCCCCAAAGGACCGCCTATCCGGATACAAAATGAACAGTAAAATCAGAACAAACAGAATCCAATTTATTACCAGTATGTTAGCAGTCAACCAATCTCCAGACAACCAGACACGAAAAAACCCTTATAAAATAAGGGTTTAAAACAATGGAGGCGGGAGCGGGAATCGAACCCGCGATTCGTTATCGGGGATATTATAGACAATATAGAACGTTTTTATAGGGTTTGAGGACACAATAAACACTATGAAACTTGACAGACTGCTTCCCTATAGCTTCCCTATTACTACCATGGCAAGCATCTACAAACCTAGTGATAAAAAGCATTACTATACCTCCTTCCATGTCCCAACGGTGCACGGAACTATGAAAAAGTTAACCAGATCGACAGGGGAAACGAATAGGCGAATTGCCCAAAATGCCGCAAATGCCATGGAAAAAGTGGCTCTGGCAGAGGCGGGGGCAGGAGAAGACAAAGGAAGCAGAATCGCCGCCATCGTGGCACAAGTGGCAGAAGAGGCGCGCAAAGGAATCCTCAACGCAGTAAGTGCCAGAAAAGCGGTCTCTGAAATCCTCAAAATATCAACGGGGGAAGATATGCCCGAATATACGATTCGAACATGGACTGCGGAATGGCTGAAAAGAAAGGAGGGCAAAACAGAATCTACCATGCGAGCTTACAGAACTCATACAGCTCATTTCCTCAAGTGGCTCGAAGATAGAGCCGATAACACACTAGAGAGCCTCACCGTAGCTGACATGAGAAAATACCGACAATGGCTACTCAACGGAGCCGGAGGGAAGAACAAAGCCAGTAACACTACCACAAAGCAAAAAATGAAGGTGGTTTCATCCATCTACATTAAGGCCATGGCCGAGGGGCTCACCAACTTTAATCCGACAGCCGCCCTGGAGCCACTTGAAGAAACCGAAAAACTAGAACGCAAGCCGTTCAGCCCAAAAGAAGTCGATTTACTTACCCACGCAGCACCATCTGAAGAATGGAAAGGTATCATCATTATGGGAGCATTCACGGGCTTACGCCTGACCGATTGTGCACTACTCACCTGGCAAGATATTAAACTCAACAAAGGCGTGATCGTCACAACACCCAGAAAAACCAAACGCAAAAAAACGATTGTAACTATTCCCATTCACCCCACCCTTTTGGAGTTCCTACAAAACCAGCCTACGCCGATCGATTCAACAACCCACGTATTCCCGACTCTGGCAAAGTCCACAGGAGCCGGTCGAAATGGCTTGAGTGTTCAATTCACCAACATCATGAAAAAAGCAGGGGTTAGTCGCGGCAAATCGATAAACACTGGAGGGCGTACTATGTATGAACGAAGCTTCCACAGCCTCAGGCATACACTGACAAGTTGGCTTGCCGATTCGAACGTTTCCCCAGAAATCAGAATGCAGATTCTCGGGCACAAGTCCGAAGATGTTCACGCTATCTACACGCATCTAGACGACGTCACGCTCAAAACGGCCATGAATAGCATCCCCGAACTTAAAGCAAATTAAATCAATGGGATTAGATCACACCTGTCCTGAGGAAACTCCCTCTCAAGCATGGAAAGCACTGCGTGCAATGCCTCGTCTAACTGCTATTTCTACACTCCGTTACGAACATTACTGGCCTGCTTTTCTTCCGCACATTGTTCCAAATGATAAAAAGCGCGAGAACTTTGCCGAATCTTTTTTTTCAGAAGAATCTTCAAAAAAAAGGAATAATCATATCTTCGGGGCCATCAATGTCAGAAGAAAAAAAGCTCTTCACGTTAAATTGATGGCAGAACTTGCAGCTCAAGGGCCAGTATACCATGAGTTATATGATGATATAGGTAAGGTGATTACATGTGCTATATCTGAGGGAGATCACATTCTATTTGGAGATCTACAAAAAATACTTAAAGACGGAGCTATGGAGGACTATAAATCCTCAGCATCAGACAGATGGAGACTATTCAGCATATATGTTCTCGATCATGGGAAGTTGCCGACTAAAAAAGAAACCAAAACTATCTGGAAAAAATATGGTTCCCCGCAGAGGTCACCCTCGACTGGAAAGAAAGAACTAATTGTCAGTGACAAACAATCCAACAAATGGCGATCTGAGCTTGGTCTACAAGGACTCCCCATCTAACGTAGATTTTTGAGGGAGTCCCAAATAAACAATAATGTGTCATATAATCGATGTCGAACGAAACAACTGGCCGACATCAAACCATGAATACAGCAAAAAAGAATCAATCTACCACTCACAAGCCGGAGTGGCTTCGTCTTGCCCAAGCAACCGCAATATTTGGCGTAGGCCGCTCCAAGCTTTATGAGCTTATTAAGGACGGGAAAGTTAAGTCAACGTCTCTCCGGACACGTGGACAAGTAAAAGGAACCCGTCTAATCTCATACGACTCACTCTCGGATTATATCGAAAAATCAGCATCCCAATAACGACTACGCGCCACCAACCATGGGCCGGTGACGCGCGTATGATCGTTTGGAAGACGATTCATATTACCTCATTTATCCCATTCAGCAAGCGCGTATTCGGCAACGAATACAAAAATGAACATACATATCGAAGCTCTCAAAGAGCACTTACCAACCTATCTAGAAAGACGGCTGCCAGATCGGATCAAAAACAGACACAGCCGAGGAATTCAATTTCAATGCCCGTTTCACGGTGAGGATAAACACCCATCGTGTTGCGCAAACAACGCAAAAGGCACATGGCTCTGGCATTGTTTTACCTGCCATAAAAACGGCTCTATTTTTGACCTTCACGGACACCTTGAAGGGATTGCCCCCATGAGTCAAAAATCCATTCAAGGAGTCGCTAATCAAGTGGGCTACGATCTCCCCGATCTAGCACCTCTTACGACACCTGAGAAACTTGAAGTGATTGCCCAAAAGCGCAAATCAGAAGTCATCTTCAGACGAAGGAATCTAGCTACTCAAAAGCAAACATCCATTAATGCTGCCTTGAGGTCATGCCGTGACTCACTTTTCGCCCGGTATCTATCTCCACAATGGCGATATAATCTATGGGACAACTCCCCCATCACACTCCATGACCCGTTAGTATCCCCCTTCGAATTCGTTCGAAACTTATTCGAACCCGATGATATCATATGGATGGGTGCACCTTTCGACTCGGGGAGATCAAAACATAAAAGCCATTTCAAACCCTCCTCTGAATGGCTCAAATTGGAAATATTACCACCAAGAATCGCAGCCGGAGTATTTTCGCCTAATTGTATCTCTCGATCGCTAGAAAACGTAGCGAAACAAAAATTTATCGTAATCGAAAGCGACGAACTAATTGGTCACAAGCCAACCACTGAGCTAGAAAGGTTAAAGAATAAAGAGATGTCCTGCGCACTCATTATCTACATGCGGGATATTTTAGGCTTCAACCTCCGCGCTGTAATAGACACCAGTCACCGATCTCTTCATGGCTGGTTTGATCGGCCTGGAGCTGGTGAAATGGAAGCTCTTACACAGCTTGCTCAAGGTCTTGGCATTGATACAAGTGTCCTCACAAAGGCTGACTCGTTACCATTAAGACTGCCAGGAGCCATTCATGAGAAAACCAACCAACGAGCCACCTTACTTTGGCTTAACCTCAAAAAATAGAAGCTATGCGAGATTCAACAGTAAGCAGACCGTTATCGCCGGTCCAGCAGCTCGCTCAGGAGATTGAAAAATCTGCAGGGACCTTGGATGAATATAGCGAGCCTCCTCTTCGGCCATTCCCCACCGGCAAATTACCCCGAATTATGCGGGACATGGTCAGAGAAACCAGCAAAGCATCCCTCACTCCGGAGTGCCTAGCTGCCATAAACGTAATAGGTGCAGTTTCCGCATCAATTGGTGCAGGGTATCTAATCAATTCCGGAGGAGATCGAACAACTTCAGCGAATTTATTTATTCTAGGAATAGCTCAAAGCGGAACAGGAAAAGGGCAAGCTTTTTCTCGAATTTTCAAACCATTCCGGGATGCTGAACAACAACATAACGATAGGTGGAGAAACCATGGCCACCCAAAAGCAGAGTCTGAAATCAACTTAATCGACGAGCAAATTAAGGAAGTCAAAAAAGAAGTCAAAAAACAAGAAAGCCAAGCCGAATTCAATCTGTTAAGGGACAAATTAACCAAGCTCCAGCGTCGTAGAGACGAGCTATCTCTGGAACTAGAAAAATCACCGTCATTTTCCGTAGCTGATGTCACACGCGAAAAACTGGCATTATCTTTATCAAACCAACCTGGCGAGGCTCTAGCCAGTTTATCACCAGAAGCTCGAGGTGTTCTCTCTGTTCTCGCTGGAAGATATTCCAGTACCGGCTCATCAGACGAGGACATCTACTTGTCCAGTTATAGTCGAGAATCCATCTTAATTGACCGCATTAGCCGACCAGCAACTCACCTTCACAATCCAACGTTAAGTATTCTATGGCTCATACAGCCCGATGCGGCAGCCAGGTTTGGGGAAAAAATCGAAATGGTCGACTCAGGATTACTCCCACGATTCCTACTAGCAAACACGCATGCCGAACTGGAAGATGAGCCTGAGTTCCCCCATAAAATCGACAATTCAATTGCTGACCAGTGGGCGAGCCTGATAACTGGGCTGCTGACCAATGTGCGAGCCAAGGGTGATCAGCCTGATCACATTCCTACTGCTAGAGGCGTCTATAATCTGATGAGGGACTTCACCAACCAGGGACGACACCAAGGCCGAAAGAATGGAGACAAAGCCGACATCGCCCCGTTTGTAGCACGGTGGGGTGAAAACTGCTGGAGATTAGTTCTCGTGATTCATGCCGGAAAATATGGCCCAAAAGCCCACCGCCACCCAGTATCTGAGGAAACAGCATCTAGCGCCATCGTCATCATGCAGTGGTTCATCACTGAGCAAATCACCTTCCTCGGAGAACAGCGCCGACTTCGACGTAAAACGAGGATGAAAAAGCTAGCTGAAATACTACGCGACGCAGGGGGAGACAAAACGTTGCGAACTCTAAAAAAGGATAACGGCTTCGAGCCTGGGGAGGTTAAAAAAATAGCTTCGCAATTTTCACACTGCATTAGAGTTGAAAAAATAAAAACCAAAGGACGTCCATCCGAGGTTGCCATATTACAGCAAAACTCAAACCGACAATAATAAAAGTCCGACGAACAGTAACACCCAAAAACCCCAAAATCATAACTTTTGACCGTTTTGGGGCTTTTGGTGAAACCGATATAATCAAGCAACATCAAGAACTCCCTAATTTCATCCTACTACCCTGCCCAAAATGACGGTGCAAATTTGCACCGCCATAGAAAACAAAAAAAATACAAATGATAAACGCATATGAAAACCACAGCTCTCACGAAAACAAACCGAGGCCGAAAATGTAAACTCACTCGACACATGATCGAGGTTATCGAAAAAAGTCTATTAAACCACAACACCAAACGAACGACCTGCCAAATGGCAGGGATCTCAACAAGCACTCTATATCACTGGCTTTCAGTAGGAGAAACGGCTAAGAGTGGCCTCAAACGAGAATTATGGGTCACTGTAAACAAAGCGCAGAGCATAAGCAAAACGATTTTGGTGAACCAAATAGCCAAAGATTCAAGCTGGCAAAGTAAAGCATGGTTATTAGAGCGCATGTATCCCAATGAATTTGGACGACAGCAAAAAGTAAACCACACAACAGGTGCGGATGGAGAGAGCCTTAACACTATGCCTCCACCGATCATTAATATCATCATGCAAGACACCGACGAAGAATCGCCATGGATCTACGATGTCGACCCAACCTAAAACAGCCAACAGAATTAACTACTGCCACACCCCCCCTCGGCCCAGTCGTCATACACGCTTTTTAAGAGACCCGTATACCTTAGATAGTAAGTGCTCTACTGCGATTTCTCGGAAATCCCCATCAGCCATGAGCTTCCCGAAAATCTCTTCATTACCTTCCATTCGGTCAATAACAAGTCCTTCAAAGGCTTTTTCGAATACGTAGCGAAAATCTTCCTTGGAATTCGAGGATGCCGCCTTTTGTAAATCTTCGTTCTCAACTGCCTCTTCCTGGATTTGATCAAAGAAAAGTTGATCCGCCTGAGTAAACTCTGTGCCGAAGCGTTCATTTAAAATATCGATCAATTCTGAAAGGCGGATTTCTTGGTCCTCTTGTCCAGTGCCGACATCCGAAGGACCTTTCAGAGGATTCCCTTCACCCGCGTTCAGGTCGATCTGACCTTCACTAATTTTCTGCAAACGGTAATATTGCAACTCGACTTCCTCATCGAGGTGGTATGCAGGCCCAGTTTCCCGCTTGGGCAATTTGGTGAGAAGAAAACGTAGGTAAGTGTATAGTTTTTCTAGATCAGAGTCTTGATACGGAATTACCTGCGATAGGAAGGCATACATATTCCGAAAATTGACTAGCAGTGTCTTGACCTGCTCCGCTTCTTCTCTAGGCCGCTCTTTAAAGCGCTCAACAGCTTGGTCCAAGATGCCGTTCATTTGGGAGTGGTCGTGCACAGTCTCCTTACGGCGGGGTTTGAAATAAACGGAACAAAAGTCACTAACCTCCTCTTCATAAATCAAGCCAGTTTCCTCAATCTGATGTTGCAAGCGATAAAGGTGCTGAGCATCGGTCAATTCCTCGGCAGGTGTTTCTTCATAGTAAGGCTTAAATGCATTGAAGATCTCTTCGGGCTTATTACGAAAATCGAGGACAAAAGTATCCTCTTTACCCAAGCAGGTGCGGTTCAACCGTGATAAAGTCTGAACAGCTTGAAGTCCGGACAGTTTCTTATCAACATACATTGTATGAAGAAAAGGCTGGTCGAAGCCTGTCTGGTATTTTTCCGCGACTAGTAACACTTGATACTCTGGAGTATCAAATTTTTCCGGAAGTTCACTTTCTTTAACTCCTCCATTCATGGATACTTCGCTCCAGGTCTTACCTGGAGCGTCAGGATCTTCAACGATACCCGAGAAAGCGACGAGAGACTTCACATCGGTGTATCCCTTATCCGTAATATATTTATCAAAGGCTTGTTTATAGCGAACGGCATGAAGTCTTGAATCTGTAACAACCATTGCCTTGGCTCGCCCTCCAATCTTGTGCTTAACATGTGTCCGGAAGTGCTCAACGATGACCTTCGTCTTTTCCGCAAGATTGTGCGGATGCAAAGTGAGAATACGCGCCAACGCCCGAGCTGCCTTCTTTCGCTCGACGTTCTTATCATTCTCAGTTGCCAAAACGATCCGGTAATAGGCTTCGTAGTTTACGTAGTTCTTCAACACGTCTAAGATAAAACGCTCTTCGATTGCCTGCCTCATCGTATATAAATGAAAGGGCGATTCACCACTGGGTCCAGGCTCATCAAAAACTTTCTTAGTCTTGTATTTCGGGGTTGCGGTAAAGGCGAAGAAACTGAGATTTGACTGCTTGCCTCGTTTCATCATTTCCCTGACGACACCGGCAAGGTGATCAGCATCATCATCTTCATCCAACCCGTGATCAGCGGCATAAGTAGCAGCCTCTTCTTGGATCCGGTCGGCATTCAGAACCCCCTTTAACTCCATCGCACTTTCACCGGATTGAGAACTGTGGGCTTCGTCAACGATGACGGCGAAATTCTTCTCCCTTGTAGAAATCTCAATACCGGGGTGATCCTCCTCGCGCAACTTCTCCAGAGTCTCGGAGACGAACGGAAACTTCTGAAGAGTGGTGATGACAATGGGGGTTCCGCTCGCCAGGGCTTTTACCAGCTGGCGGGTATCTTCCTCGATTTTTTCTACAACTCCCTTCTTATGATCAAATTGGGAGATTGTATTCTGGAGCTGTTGGTCGAGAACGCGGCGGTCAGTTACGACAATGACTGAATCAAATATCCTCTTGTCGTTCACATCATGCAGTGACGATAGGCGGTGCGCCAGCCAGGCGATCGAATTAGATTTACCCGAGCCAGCTGAGTGCTGAATAAGGTAGTTGCGGCCAGGTCCATTATTACGGGCACTGGAGACAAGCTTGCGCACACTGTCCAGTTGGTGATAGCGCGGAAAGATCATGGTTTCCTTGGTGATCTTCTTGATGGCGCCACTGTCGGTGAGGATACGCTTCTCCTTCACCTCCAAATGCATGAAACGACCGAAAATATCAAGCAGACTATCCCGCTGCCATACTTCACACCACAGGTATGCTGTACGGTATCCCCCGTCCCTTGCGACAGGATTTCCTGCATGGCCAGAATTGCCCAGGTTAAAGGGCAGGAAGTAAGTTTTGCTCTCACTCAGGCGAGTCGCCATAAAGACAGAGTCTTGATCAACGGCAAAATGCACGAGGGTACGCTTCTTAAACTTAAAAATCAGTTCACGCGGGTCGCGATCGCGCTTGTATTGCTTCTTGGCATGCTCAACGGTTTGGCCGGAGAGCGGATTCTTCAACTCGGCGGTAATGACAGGCAGGCCGTTAATAAAAAGAACGAGGTCGAGAGAATTGGAATTTTCTTCGCTATAATACAGTTGGCGAGTGACGCTGAGAACGTTGGCATCGTAAAGAGCGAGAGTATCCGGATTCATAGCATTATTAGGGGCAAAAATGGCCACCCGTAGCTTTTTTCCATAGCACTTGAATCCTTGGCGCAGGACTTTGAGAATCCCTTTGGTATCCAGCTCCTTGCAAAGATGATCGAGGACGACTTTTCCCGCCTCCTCGTCGTGAATCCCTCGCAAACTTTTCCAGGCTTTTTCTTGGGTCTTCTGGATGAAATCCAAAACCATGACCGGATCAAGGGCGCGTGCTTTGTCGTAGCGGCCCTTGGCTTCGCCATCACGGTAGTCCACATGAACATAGCCACTACCTTTACAGAGGCTGTCGATAATAGCATCTTCGAGTCGGGCTTCGGTATGTTTTTTCATGTATTCAGTTTGGGATATTTTACAGTTGGTAAATGGCCTAGAACTTTACCAACAAATACTTTCCCTTCTATGGGGCAAAAATAAATACGGTCTGTATCAGCGAGGTAAAGGTGTAAGCTGCATAAATGTTCAGCTCCATTTTCATCGTTGAAAGTGTAGTAATCAGAGCCGAATCTACTTAGTGTCTCAGGTGAAGTCGGACTACATGTGACTTTTAAGTTTTCTCGTTTGAATTGCGGAGACTCTGCAGCAACTCGTTCCAGTTCGAAGAGATTCTTAGTAACTTGAAGTATTAAATCACCACCACCTCCAAGATTCTTGATACTTTTCTCGACATTACGGTGAAAGATAAGGTGCGGAAATAAAGTATCGCGCTTTTCCCAAAGCTCAGCAGGGCAATCAACTATCGAGCATCGTCGATCTGAAATCCAATCTTCATGAATTTCGTAATGGCTATGCTCCGCAATATTAGTGAGCTCGATGCAAGAATCAACACACCCATCAATCTCATCTAGCTTGGTTAGCATGCACTCTAGCTTAGACTCAGTCCAGCGATCATGTGCAAGACTCAATGTTGGCATATCGATAAGATATGCTGCACGCAACGAATCTGAGAGCTTACCTCCCATGCTAACGTCGCATTCGCTAGCCTCTTTGATCACATCTTCACTTTGATTGACAAGGAGTGGTGATTTAGTTGCAAGATGTGTTATAAAGTCGCGAGCTTCTTTGGAGAACTCTAAGTCATACAACCAATCATTAATGGTATAATTTTCTGCTATATCAAGGACGTAGAATGCGACATCGGTTCGCAAGCCTGCCCCTAACCCTTTACCTGGAGCTTCCAATAGTACGCTTGCGAATCCCTCCATTCGCTCTGAAGCATCATACTTATCGGCAGCCAATGGTTTGCACGATAAGTCATTAAAGACGGGATCTATATCAATCATGTTTTGTTTTAGGACGAAGAAGTTCTCGCAGTGCCTTTTCGCTTTCATCAAAGAAACCATCAGGCCAAAAATCGATACGCCCATTTTCATCAATTTTGGGTGAGCTAACCTTTGCCCTGATTGCATATTCCGTATGCTCACGTTCAAAGAAATGCAAGGCCACTTCTTCAGGCTCAACTGCTCCCGAATGAACCGATAGCCTCAGACCATTCAGAAAATGATCACTATGAGTTTCAACAATAATCTGAACTCCCATTTTTGAAGCCTTTGCTAAAAGCTCAGCAATTTTACGCTGACCTCGAGGATGTAAGTGAGCCTCTGGATTTTCTATTAATAACATGCTTCCTTCTGGTGCCGAAAGTGCAGCAACGATAATAGGCAAAATATAGGAAATACCAAATCCGACATTTGTGGCCCGATAGTGATTTGTTTCCCCGGCTCCCCCAGTGAATGCATATTGTAAACTAACCAGATCCAAATCTTCATGAGAATTCGTATACAACCTCGTGCCTGGACTGATCTCTCCCAGCCAAGCTTCAGTTTGATGAATTAAAGAAGGCGAACTGGCTTCTGGATGATACAGACTTGTATTCCTTACCTTCTCGGAGCCGAACACTTCAAGAAAATAAGGGGTATACTCTCCATCGCGCCCTAGCTGTCGATGCATCCGCACATCTTCATTAGAAACAGGAAAAGATACACGTGGACCTAGTCGCTCTGCTCGTAGATAATGAAACTGATCAGTAAAAATCCCATGTCGCCTGTCTAATGATCCTGAGTAATCCTCTTCCGCAATAAATTCACGCGTCTCTTTATTAAGAGTAAACCGATACCCCCCAGGATACATTTCACCGTCATCTGACGTTAAGTTAAATTTAATCGTTTCAGAATCGCCCCCCTCACACAACACATCACTTTCAACACCTAGATCTGCCCAACGCCCCTTACACTCCAGATGAGACATGGGGTGTAGCACATCCGTAACAGATTGATGAAGGATTAGAAGGCTCTGCATCAAGGTCGATTTTCCCATACCGTTCATTCCAGCCAGAACGGTCATGCTGGAGAAAGGAAGTGATAGATCTTCCAAGCATTTAAAATTAGAAATATTGATTTTAGTTATCATTAGCAATTACTCTTTTAAAAACTTCTTTCATCATACCAAAGCGGGTACGAATTTTTGCCGGAGATCCTGTGCCTTGCGAAATCGCTGATAGGAATTCATCATTGTAGTGCAACGATTGAATCTCCCTCATCACCTTTTCTTTTCTATTTTCAAGCACCTTGATTTGATCATCATTCAATTTAGCGAGATTTGTAGAGACTACTTCAAAAAGAGCCTTGTTAATTGGTGACCGTCTATAATTTTTCCCAAAATATTTTCGGAAGGCAAATCTGCCGAAAATATGATGCGCTGCACCCATCGCGCTCATGAATCGTTCCTCTATTACCTTTAAATCTGTATCTGTTGAAATTTCAGGGTCATTTAAACCACCCATGATTTTATTTAAGAACCCATCAAAATCACTGCCCTGGTATTCATTGGGGTCAATAAGATAAAAAGCCGCAAATCGAACTACGCACTCTCGATCAGCCATTCGCTTATCACTAAGCGCATGTTGCGTGGCAGTTTTGAACTCATCGGAGTTTGCAAGCCGGAGGATAAAATTTCTGACGCGTTCACCATTAATAGCATTACGGATTTCCTGGGCTGAGAGGGGCAAGCCTCCTGTATTAATCCTTTTGAAAATATTGAACTTAACTTCTTCTGGCGTACCCGGCTGGATCTGAAAAACTGTCACCTCTGTCTCCTCAATGCGCCGTTGAAGATTACGTGGGATTTGCTCAAATTTTTTACCCTCTAAGTGTTTTAAAAACTCAAGCCCTTCTAGAGTCAAATGACCGTCTATAACAAATCTTCTGAGTGTCGTCAGACGCTGTAAGCCATCCACAACTAGCCATTCATCTTCATCGGTCGCATCAACGTAAAAAGCTGGTAATGGGATACGTATCAAAATTGATTCTATCAAACGGCTTTGAGCCCCATTATTCCAAATCCCCCCTTTCCGTTGAAAATCGGGAGCTAAATTTATTTCTCCTCGGTCAATGCGTCGCATAAGCAAATCAATTGTTGGAGTTGATTTATCTACTCGAATCGCGGTCGGGTCAAAAGGGTCTGTTATTGTATCTTCCCCATCAATAACTTCGCGCTCCACGCCGATATCCACCTCTTCAAATTGTTTTGTTTTTTTTAAATTCATACTTCGATTTCTAAATACTCGCCCAATTAATTGGCAGCCTAGCCTATGGTCTCCACATGAGAATTATCAAGATCCAGCAAAGACATCCCATCTATATCATTATAGTGGTAATGGCGGATAGTGTGATCTTTTTTAAGATATTTATTGTCGTTGTCGAGGAAACGCTCGGGAGATAGATGACAGGATAGGACGTATTTGGTAATGCGGAGACGCTTAGACTTACCAGTGTAATGTTTGATTATACTATAAAGGGAGCGACACCACGCAGAGCCAGCTTTCATCTGGTCGGGCAGGCTTTCAGGGAATGATCCTGATTTGAACTCTATGCAGATGGCTGAAATCTGACTGCGGTGAAGGTGGAAAATGACGAAGTCACAGCGCTTAGCCCATGGTTTTGATTCATCTTCAAGAAAATGAAACATTGGGTCCGAGTTGCCTCGGTTGTTTTTCTTGTCAAGATTGATAACAAGAGCCTCGCCCGGCACGATCAGCCTAACTTTTTGGGGCTTGGTCTTTGTTTGCCCTGGCCAATATACTTTATCTTTGATGACTATTTTTTCACCTTCTACTTCGGTAACCTCATAGCCATCCGTATTGAGATAGTCCCGTAAGGCTGCAAAATAACTCTGGGAAGTGATAGCCATAATTACACAGAAGTAGGAAGTTTGACCTTACGGACATCAATCTTGCCAGTGGTGGCGGCGGTAATGATGGCGGCGCGATACTCGGTGAGTTTCTCGATCGCAGATTGGCAGCACAGTGTAATCCGGTCCATCTTCCCACACTTGAGATCCAGGTAGTCCACAATCTCCGTCTGCTCGTCCATTTCCGGCAGCCATGCGGAGCAGCTTTTGAGAAGGCCTTGCGTAATGCTGAAAACCTTTACGCCGCTAATGTTCTTCCTGATTTGGTGCCTAAATGCGGGTGAGTCGAAAAGATAGGCCAGGTAGCGGGGGTTGTATTCTTCTAATGGCTTTGCTGTGACTGTATGGTAACCAGCGAACGTTGGGGTTTCGCTATTTAGGTAGGAGAAATTCCCGGACCCTTCAACATCTTCAGAAGTGTCTGCAAAGACAAAGTCGCCGTATGAGAGGAGACTCTTGGCACCAGATTCTAGGTAGTCTTCAGATACAAACTTTAGATCGTGTGTTTCAGGAATGACCTCAAATCCATACTTCGAATGGATCTCACCGTAATTTATACATGGTATCCCTGAGTCGAGCAGGTTTGCCTTAGTTATCCCTAGACCGCGACCGAACTCGAACATGAAGCGAAGCTTCGTAAGATTCCAAGCTTCAGGCACGCTATCTAGCCAGGGGATGCCGGAGTCGCGCATGGGGGCGTCGGGGTTGAGGCCTTTGGTGACGGCTTGGGTGATGACCGCGCTGCGTTGCTCCTGGAGCTTCTCAATGAGCTGCTTTTTCTTCGCAATCAGCGCATCAATCTGCCCCGTCTTCCAGTCGAGGAAGTCGGCGATTTGTTTTTGTTCGTTGGGAGGAGGCAGCGTTATCCGCATCTTCCCCAAGTGCTCGGGGCCATAGTGCTGCATCGCCGCTCCAGTCTGGAGGATAGATATTTGGGTTAAGAATTGATCCGAAACCACGATCCAACGAATATACTCGGGAATAATCTCGGATCGTTGAGGCCAGAGACGGATCAGCCCCGTATAGGCGATCGAATCCCTCGCCGAATCGGTTACTTCAGAAACTAGACCAGTTGATGCGCTGCAGCTGATAAGGAGGTCTCCAGGTTGGCACGCATACTTCGCCCATCGATCTTGAACCATTTCTGGATCTAGAAAATTACTCCCCTCGGGATCAACGAATCTTCCCTGAACATTCCTGATTCTTAAGAGCGGAACTCCTTCATCCCTAAAATCCACAGCCATGATTCCAGGGCCTTCCTGAAAACTGACGAAGAAGGAGAAACGAACGACTTCCCAATGATTTGGGATTTCAGGAAGCCACTCGTGGGGAGTGGGCTCGCATGGAGAGTAAGGCATGTAACTCATCACACCACCTCCTTCAACATGTTCATGATCTCCTTCTCCAAGCCTTCGATGTCTTTCTCGATCTCCTCCAAGCAACGGGGTGGTTCGTATTCATAGAAGTGGCGATTGAAGGGAATTTCGTAGCCTATCTTGATTTTGCTGTGGTCGATCCAGGCATCGGGGCGATACGGAAGGACTTCGGCTGTAAGATAGTCCTCGCAATGCTGCCCCACGAGTTCGAGCAGGGCCTCCACTTTGGGCTTTTTCTCATAGCCAACGGGGAGCGGAAGGCTAATGCCGTCTGGGAGGGACACATTTTCGGTATCACGGAGATCAGGATCGGGTTCGGGGCAGCCCTTCGAGTCGTAACAGATTTCGGCTGTGGGGTCTTTCTCTCCTAGGCTGCCAGGGGCGAGGATCGTTTTTTTCAGAGCAGCATCAAGAATGATCTCAGCCTCTTCGAAGGCGTCGATGAGTTGCTTTTCAAAATCCTTGCGGTCTTTGACGAGCTGTCCGTCGGCGAAACTAGGTTTCATGCCGTCAAGGGCTCCGAGGATTGCGTCCTGAGCAGCTCTACCTTCGAGCTCCTCTTTCTTGATTTTTTCTTTGTCCTTACGCTTACGGGAGATGGCGAGGTTGATAAAGGTTTTTGTCTCTTTGAAGCGTTCGATGCGTTCGTCGGTGACAGTGAAATTGAGGCGTAGTGGACGTTCGACCGTGATCTTGAGGTAGCCGAATTCCCGATTTTCGAAAATTTTACTGACGAAGAGGCTTTTCGTCTGGTCACGCTCGGGGTCAATGTTGGTCTGAATGTCGCCCACGGCCATGCGGATCTCGTCCTGGAAATCTCCATAAAGCTTGGTCAGGGTGGCGATATGGTCAGGTGACCCTTCGGTTGTGTCGCCGAGCCGCTTACGTTTATCGCCGAGACTCTTCTTCATCTTCCAGGCAAAGTCGGTGCCGTTGATGAGCTGAACTTTGCCGGATCGCTCGCTTTGCTTGCGGTTAGTCACGATCCAGATGTAGGTGTAGATGCCGGTATTATAGAAGAGCTGGTCGGGGAGACCGATGATGGCCTCAAGCATGTCGTTCTCAATAATCCAACGGCGGATATTGCTCTCGCCACCTCCTGCGTCGCCGGTAAAAAGAGGAGAACCATTAAAAACAACAGCGATCCGCGACCCCTCGCCGCCGTCGTCAGGAGCCGTCTCCATTTTTGAGATCATATGCAACAGGAAAAGGAGAGCCCCATCATTGATGCGAGGCAGGCCGGGACCGAAGCGCCCGGAGAAACCGAACTCTTTGTGCTCCTTCGTGACGTGACTTTTCTCGGGTTTCCACTCCACGCCGAAGGGAGGGTTGGCTAACATATAGTGGAATTTTTCATCGGGGTGGCCATCCCCATCGACGAAGCCTTCCTTGGATTTGCCGGTGCCTAGGGTGTTACCGAAGATGATGTTTTTCACATCCTCGCCCTTGATCATGAGGTCAGAGCCGCAGATGGCGTAGGACTCGGGATTGTATTCCTGCCCGAAGAGTTCGAGATTGGCGCCGGGGTTGAGCCCTACCTCGGGGTCAACAATAAGTTTCTCTGCTTCAGAGAGCATCCCTCCCGTGCCACAAGTGGGATCGTAGATTTTAATGACCTTGCCATCTTTATAGACGAGGTCATCGTGGGTGAAGAGCAGGTTGACCATGAGACCAATGACCTCGCGCGGGGTGAAGTGGTCTCCGGCTTCTTCATTGGCCTGCTCGTTAAAACGGCGGACGAGGTCCTCGAAGACATAGCCCATGGCGATATTCGGAATACCATCAGGTCTTTTTTTTGTCTGAGGATGAAGATCAACGGCTGCGATTTCCTTGATGATTTCAAAGAGCCGGTTGGCCTCATCAAGCTTCTCAATTTCCTCCTCAAATTTAAATTTTTCGATGATGATGCGGGCACGAGAAGAAAATCCAGCGATGAAGTTAACCAGGTTGGCTGCCAGTTTATCAGGATCGCCGAGGAGCTTCTGGAACGTGAACTCACTGATGTTATGAAAGGTCAGATCAAACTTCCGGTTGATCATCTTTTCGATCGTTTCAGCGTTATATTTCCCCTCGGCCATCAGCTTCTGGTGCATAGCGACAACTTCGTCCTTCGAGTCTTCGAGAACGCAGTCGAGGCGACGTAAGACGGTGAGTGGAATCATTACCCGCCTGTATTGCGGTGGCCGGTAAGGGCCGCGGAGAAGATTGGCGATGTTCCATATAACATCACCTTGTTCTTTAAATGCGTCGAGATTACTCATATGTCGTGGCTTATAAAACAGCTTAAATTTAATAGCATTAAAGCATTCTACGTGGTCGAGAAAGATGTTCACGCGTTTGCCTTGCGAGCACATCTATCAACAAACATGAGCACTGCCTAGGATGAAATCAGGCAATAAAAAGAGTTTTTGGACATATAAAAACAGATTGTGCTATAAATAATACACTTTGAGACAGGTTCACACGCGCCTGGGGATCTACTTCCGAGCGCAACCTTGCGCTCAACACCCCGGTTTTGATCCAAATTTTTGTAGGCCCATATATGCACCAGGGTTTATAAATAGGAAAACTATTCACTTATACCGGAGCGCCTCAGGGCGCTCCAAATCTCTCAAGATATACCTAGTCCCGACCTGACAGAATGTCACAAAGGTCACACTCCTACACGCGCGAGGCAATCTACCAGGTGTAAATAATCCGTTTGATGCCGTTGGCGATATGCTATCGCCCAACCTCGATTCGATCAAACCGTTGTAATCAAGGGCCTTGTAGACTTTTTAGCTCGAATAAGGATGCTCTTTAAGCTAGGCTCAACTCGATTAGATCGACTCCCCCCCCTAGCGGCATACGATGCCGGTCATGTTAATTACGTGGGAAACCCTCTACCCCTTGATTTATAACGATTTCCTGCGGTTTTGTACAAGCAATTGTAACGGGAACGACACGCTATCTAATTTCTACCCTTTAATCGGAGCTGCATTTTATGCTCATACAAAGGGTTAACCTCGCTGGCCGAGCCCGAATTCGGGCTCGAAAGGCAAAAACTGAAACCAAATAAAAAAGGAAAATAAATAAAATGTGGATATACACCCGTAACGAATTTGTCTCCGCCGTCCAGCATCGGGACAGACCGGATCATTTAATGATCAGATACCGCAATATCGAACAAGCCAAGGCCTGCTCCTTACCAGCGGATATCAGTATTACCCCAGATGCTGACTACATCGCACGAAAGGTTATCAGCAAAGACGACTTCAAACAGTGGATGCTGAAACAAATCGATCTACTTGACTATGACAACTACAAGAGAGCGACCCACGCTACATCAATGCATCAAGCTCCGCTGATGGACGTTTGGAGCAGCATGTATCAATGGCAGGAATCTGAACAGTGAACCAGCCAAGGTGAAAACGAATCACCAATCAGACACAGCCAATCCAAAACGCTCAATTATTCGAGCCCAAATTTGGGCTCCAAGTCTAATCGCTTTGGTGTGACCTGGCACCAGCGTCAAGAATCAGAGCACCGCCCCATATAATAAGGCGAACTCAAATAGTCGCAGACCAAGTATCGAACCACTCCGAACACAATACGCAGAATAAACAAAAACGGAAACTGCTTCCTTATAGCTTCCCTTGATAGGAATTTTACGCCTAGAAACAACAAAACCCATTGATATACAATGGGTTAAAAAGATGGAGGCGGGAGCGGGAATCGAACCCGCGAATATCGGTTTTGCAAACCGATGCCTTACCACTTGGCCATCCCGCCTCTTTATTATTGTGTTCGCCTTGCAGGAATCCCGGCAGGCGGGACGTAATTAGTAGCTGCCGAGGCCGATGTCAACAGCTCTTTTCAGAGAAATTTTCATGCTCCGGCACCTGACAAGCAGAGAAATACCCACCAGAAAAATGATCGGCGGGACTTGCCAACTTGCAAGTTTGGCCGTATGTGACATGCATCACAGGCAGGGAATGCCTGCATAACTCGCTTTTTATCAACATCCAACACCAAGAACCAGGATCATGGAAGGACTTGCCATTATGACTTCAGGCGGCGACGCCGCTGGAATGAACCCCGCCGTCAAATACTCTGTCGAATACGCACGCTCGCTCGGGTACAAACCTTACCTGATCTACGATGGCTTGCGGGGCATGATCGACGGCAATATCAAAGAGGCTAAACCAGACGCCGTTTCCGGTATCATCCACCGCGGAGGAACCATCCTTCGATCATCGCGCTCGAAACGCTTTTTCGAATACGATTACCGCAAACAGGCCTATGACAATCTGAAAAAACTCGGCATCACCAAGCTGATCGTCATCGGTGGAGACGGCTCGTTCCGCGCCCTGAATGATTTTTATCACGACTTCAAGGTGCCCTTCGCCGGTATCCCGGCCACCATCGATAACGATATCAATGGCACCGACTACTGCCTGGGGGTAGACACCGCACTCAATATGATCCGGGGCAACGTCGATAGCATCCGCGATACCGCCAACTCGTTCAGCCGGGCGTTTGTTGTCGAAGTCATGGGTCGCGATTGCGGCTATCTCGCCATGACCACCGCCGTCACCAGTGGAGCGGAAATTTGCCTGGTTCCCGAACTGGAATACGATCTGGATCGAATTGGCAACCGCCTGCGCCCCGAGCTGGAAAACGGTCGGAACTTTTTAATCGCCATCGTTGCCGAAGGCTGCAACATGGGTGACTATCTCACCCGCTGGATCAACGATACCTTGAACATTGAGGCCCGACTCACCATTCTGGGACATATCCAGCGTGGAGGATCCCCCACCGTACGCGACCGCCTGATGGCATCAAAATTTGCTGTGGCAGCCGTGGATTCACTCCACCGCGGAGAGACCTGCAATATCATGGTTTACCGTTCCGGCGACTTCGGCACGCTGCCAATCAACCGTGTGGCCGACTCTCCAACGCCAGTGGACCCGGATTTGATTCGCCTGTGCAAGCCTCTGAGCCGCTAGCGGCAACACAAAAACCGGCTTACAAAACAGCTTACAATTTACAAACCTCGGACCTGCCAGTGCGCGTCCGGGGTTTTTGTTGTACATGGAGCGACATCGCTCTCTTTTTGACCACGGAAGACAACGAAAACACGGAAAGAGCATGACGCTCGCGTTCAAGACAGCTCATCTGCGGTTGATTGGGGCCAATCAGCCCAAGCGGCGATCGCGACCACATTAGCCTTCGGTCACATTGCGATCAGAAAGCACCCTGCAATGCTTTTTCAACGGGTTACTCTCTCAATACTCCCGCTCCAGTAGGTAGCGGGCGATTTGCTCGAGTCGGGAGCCTTTTTTACCGAAAACTTCGAGCGATTTCAGCGCCTTGCGCGTCAAACGGGCCGCCTCCTTGCGCGATTTATCCAAACCAAGAATCGCGGGGTAGGTTGATTTATCAACCGCTTCGTCCTTGCCAGCCGTCTTTCCAAGCATTTCGGTGGTCTGGGTGACGTCAAGAATGTCGTCGATCACCTGAAAGGCGAGTCCGAGGTTGTAGCCGAATTCCGTCAGTGCCTCGAGTTTACGAGGGGTGGAATTGGCCGTCATGGCTCCGAGGCGCACCGAACAGGTTAGCAAGGCTGCGGTTTTTGCCTCGTGAATACGGATCAGCTGGGCTTTGTTTAATTGTTTCCCCTCGCCTTCAAGATCGAGGACCTGCCCCCCGATCAATTTCCGGCTGCCCCCGGTTTCGGCAAACTCCCGAACGTAATCACCCACCGAATAACGTTTGGTCGCCGGGGTGCGTGCGAGAATAGCGAAAGCCTCAGTCAAGAGGGCGTCACCGGTGAGCACCGCCATGCCCTCACCAAACACCTTGTGACTGGTCGGACGACCACGCCGAAGGTCATCGTCGTCCATGCAGGGCAAATCATCGTGCACCAGCGAGTAGGTGTGCATTACCTCCACCGCACAGGCTGGCGCGAGTGCCTCACTCACATCACCTCCGCAAGCCTCGGCAGCCGCCAGACAGAGCACCGGCCGAAGACGCTTACCTCCGGCAAAAATGCTGTAGCGCATGGCTTTGTGAATGGTTTTAGGTGCTGCATTTTCACGAGGAAGAAAGCTGCGCAGTGCAGCATCAACTTGTTCTTGAGTCGATTTCAACCATGGCTTGAGGTCTGTAGCAGGCATGGGCAGCAGTGTAATCCGGGCCCGTCAGGTGGCAAGCCGGAAGCTTGGGGAAGTCCTGTAAAATACGGAGGCACAACAAAGCCGACGGCCCGGAAGTATCACTCCGGGAGCCGTCGGCTTGTCAAAAGCTTGATTAAATGGCAGCCGTTCGGACAGCAGCCGTTCAAGGGATGGCATCGGCGGCGGATTGAGGCCAATCCGCCCTACCGACTAACAATAAGCTACACCAGTTCGGCAATTTGCACGGCGTTCAGCGCGGCACCTTTGCGGACCTGATCACCCACCACCCAGAGGGCGAGGGCATTGTTGAATACCATGTCCTTGCGAATCCGGCCGATCAGGCAGTCATCCTTTTGGGTGGTATCCAGAGGCACCGGGTACAATTGCTCGTCAGGGTTATCCTTGGCGTTGATACCTGGATAGTCAGCAAACGTGGCGCGAGCCTCGGCTACATCCACCGGCTTTTCAAACTGAGCCGTAACAGAAACCGAATGCGAACGGTGAACCGGCACACGCACGCAGGTGCAGGTGACCTTGAGCTCAGGCAAGGCGAGAATCTTACGGCTCTCATTGAGCATCTTCAGCTCTTCCTTGGTGTATCCATTCTCAGTAAAGGCGTCCACATGCGGAATGACATTGGAAGCAATCTGCACAGGGTAAACATTCATCATGTCGGGAGTGACCTCGCCACCGGCCCCCAGGGCCTTGATTTGGTCATCGAGCTCGATGATCCCCTGGGCACCACTGCCGGAAACAGCCTGGTAGCTTGAGGCGATGATGCTCTTGAGCCCATACAGTTTGTGCAGCGGATAAAGGGCCATCAGGGTGATGATGGTCGTGCAGTTCGGGTTGGCAATGATGCCTTTGGGGCGGTCCTGAACCGCCTCCGGGTTGACTTCAGGCACCACAAGGGGAACATCTTCGTCCATCCGGAAAGCGGATGAGTTATCAATGACAACAGCACCTGCGGCCGCTGCGCTGGGCGCAAACTCAAGAGAAAGGCCGCCACCGGCGCTAAATAGAGCAATATCGACCCCCTCGAAGCTGTCGTGTGTGAGTTCTTTAACTTTAATTAACTTCCCACGGAAAGAAATTTCTTTACCGGCCGAACGGGCGGAGGCGAGAAGAGTTAATTCACTGATCGGGAAGTCTCGGGCTTCCAAACAATCAAGCATTTCCTGGCCTACGGCTCCCGTAGCCCCTACAACTGCTACATGTTTTGGATTGGTCGTGTTCATAGCGGGACGGGGACAATGACTGCTTCATCGGGGCTGTCAACCCTGCCATTTGTCAAAATGATCAAAAAAAGAAGGGCAAAAAAGTTGAAATTTATGCTTTTTTTAATTTTTCAGATCGCCTTAAATGATTAATTGCAGTATGGTATGGCCATGGCTATTACGAAAAAGACTCGTTTCTCTCGCCGTGTGCCCGATCACGTGACCGATGAAATTGTCAATGTCCTTGGAGAGGAAGACCATTTCTTTGCGTTCAACGACCTCTTTGAGGCGGTCTACGCACGCTTGAAGGAGCGCAATGCCGTGAGTGGTGGAGAAGAAATGCTCCGCTTACGTGCTTACGAGAAGCTTCAAAACCTCGTGACACGCGGCATGATTGAGAAGGAAAACAAGGAATACAAAGGGTTACCGAAGCTCTCCGAAGCCCACAGCGACTTCCTCGCCGCCCAAGAAGCCTAGGAAACCCACCGAATCATTTAACAAAACCATTTCATTTCGTGCTGGTTTTACTGGTGCGAATCGTTTTAAAAACCCGCGTCGCAAATAAGTGGCGCGGGTTTTTTCTCCCCACATCCACTCAAACGCATCTTAGCAATGAGTGAACGAGGGGTAAAAACACCAGCATCAACCAGGTCAGAACCAACGACCACCTGATGCCACCCGTCATCCGGCACACAAGCTTCATCCATTTCCCATCATGCTTCAGAACTACCTTCCCGTTATCATGCAGACCTGTGTTGCGCTTGGTTTTTGCGCCATCATGCTTGGCATGAGTGTCCTCCTCGGACAAAAAGGACAGAAGAACGCAACCAAAGACTCGGCCTACGAGTGTGGTATGCTTCCTGTAGGGGATGGAGCGCCGAGGATGAGTATCAAATTTTATGTATTGGCCATGCTCTTTGTCATTTTTGACATCGAGGTGGTTTTTCTTTACCCATGGGCAGTGCAATTCCGCGAGCTGACAGCTGAGAGTGCGATGGCATTCTGGAGCATCTGCGGATTTGTCGGCATTCTGGGTGTGGCTTATATTTACGCATTAAAAAAAGGAGCCTTGAGCTGGGGCGACTAATACGGTAAGTCAGAATAACAATTTGCCGGTTCACGCCGGTATCGCCACGAATTGGCGAACCCCTATCGATTGGTATGTGCGTACGCTCAGTCTTTAGTAACGATAAGAAGAACGCACACACCAAAAGAACATATGAACATCTATGTAGGAAACCTGTCCTGGGGACTCTCCCAGCATGACCTCCAGCAGCTTTTTGCTGAATACGGCCCCGTGGTCAATGCCAACCTGATCGAAGACCGGGAGACCGGCCGTTCCAAGGGCTTCGGCTTTGTTGAAATGGAAAACACTGAAGACGGCGAACGCGCCATCGAGGCCCTCAATGGCCACGAAGTAGACGGTCGTGCACTGACCGTCAACGTGGCCCGTCCACGTGAAGAGCGTCCACCACGCCGTAATTTCGACCGTCAGGACAACCGCCGCGGCAATGACCGCCGTGGAAACGACCGTCGCAACAACTGGTAATCACTGATCAGCCAGGGTTCCTTACGGATCCGAATGATTTCAGAAACCTCCCGTGTCCGGTCATCTTTGGCCTATACGCGGGAGGTTTCTTTTTTTGAACCGAGGCCACCTGGCCTATCATCCTTGACACTTGAAAGTTCCAACTTGAGACTTCCGGCATGCAACCCACCCAGTTCATGGATGCTGTACAGGCAGTGATCACCCGCGACGCACGTTACGATGTCGGAGCCTATTACTTTCTCAAAGACGCACTGGATTTTACGGTCAAGCGGGCGATGGACGAAAGCGCCAGCGGCGAGCACCGCCACGTTTCGGCCAGCGAACTCATTCACGGGTTTCGTGATTTGGCGGTGCAGCAATTTGGTCCGATGGCCAGCACCATGATGAGTGAGTGGAGGATCAAGACCTGCAGCGACATCGGAGTCATGGTATTTCAACTGATCGATGAAGGAGCGTTCGGCAAACAAGACTCCGACACCGAGGAGGATTTTTCCAACATTTTCAATTTGATCGAAACGCTCGACGCCCCGTATCTACCGCGTGGCCAAAAATCGGCACATGCGGAATAAGATTTGAGAGATCCGATATCCCAGGCGTCAGAATACCTCGATTTAAGATAACACAACGACGGCTGATTGAGGCCAATCAGCCCTACCGCTCTCATATTCCCGTCTACTCACTTATCCTATGGCTGGTATATCACAGCAAAGGAATATGCCAACCGACCCATACTCGACCCATGATGAAACCACTACTTTATCTCAGCGCCCTCCTTGTCTCTCCTCTGATCACGCCAACAGTCTCTGCCCAGGCCGCGCCAACAACCGCGGACAAAGCAAAGTCCGGGCATTCCGCCATCATTCCGGCTGACCGGCTAAGCTCCGTCTGGTGGAGAAAACGCCACGAACAAAAAGTGGCCTCCGCCCAGAATGCAGAGTGCGAACTCCTCTTCATTGGTGACTCCATCACCCATGGATGGGAAGGTCAGGGAAAAAAGATTTGGGCACAGTATTATGCCCCGCGCAAGGCCTTCAACATTGGCTTCTCCGGAGACCGGACGCAGCATGTTCTTTGGCGCTTTGATCACGGTGAATTGGCAGCCTTCCAGCCCAAAGTGGCCGTCATCATGATCGGAACCAACAACACCGGCCACTCGATGCAAAAGGCAGAAGAAACTGCCGAAGGCATCAAGGCTATCATCAGCAAACTCCACGCCCACAGCCCGAAGACCAAGGTGCTCCTGCTCGGCGTCTTTCCCCGCGGAGCCAAGGCAAACGACCCAAAACGCGTTCTCAACGACCAGATCAACGCCATTATCAAAGGCTACGACAATGGCAAAACCGTTCACTACCTCGATATCTCAGGAGCGTTTCTCGATGACGACGGCACGCTTCCAAAATCGGTCATGCCAGACCTGCTCCATCCCAAAGCCCACGGCTACCAACTCTGGGCCGATGCCATGGAGCCGAAGCTCAAAAAGCTGCTTGGCGAATAAGCCCGGTCACCTTATTGCCCTTTTGCCATATGCTCTCTTTTCTAACCACCTCGCACCGCAGCCTACTTGCCCTCCTCTTGGTTTCGCTGTCTATGCCACCCATCCTCCTAGCAAAAGAACGCCAGGTGATCTCGCTATGGCCCGACACGGTACCGGGACAAAAAGAGAGTAAATCAGCCCCGGTTGTTTCAAAAAACAACCATGGCAATGTCACCCGTATTGCCAAGGTGACCACCCCAACACTCACCGTCTTCCCTGCAAAACCAGATATGCACAATGGGGCCGCGGTGATTATTTGCCCCGGTGGTGGTTACAATATTCTAGCCATCGATAAGGAAGGATACGAAGTGGCAGAGTGGTTGAGCCAACTCGGTTACACCGCCTTTGTCCTACATTATCGGGTTCCCAAGAATCAAGTCGGCGCACTGCAGGATGCCCAACGTGCCATCCGAACCGTCAGGTCATCCGCAGCTCGGTGGCAGATCAAAACCGACCAGATCGGCATCCTCGGGTTTTCAGCCGGCGGTAGCCTGAGTGCCCGCGCCAGCACCCGTTTTACCGAAGAGCTCTATCCGACAAGCGATGCCATTGATCAACTCTCCGCCCGCCCGGATTTTGCGGTTCTCATCTACCCGGCCTATCTTGACCAAGGCAAAAACCGCACCCTCACGCCAGAGTTAAAGATCACGGCAAACACCCCTCCCTTGTTTCTTTTTGTCGCCGGAGACGACCCCTTTACCAACAGTAGCTTGGTGATGGGAGCGGCATTAACCCGGGCTAAAATCCCCTACGAGCTACATGTCCACCCCAAAGGAGGTCATGGCTTTGGTATGCGGCCAGGCAACCTCGCCGCCACCACATGGCCGGACTTATGTGCCCAATGGCTGAAGCGCACCATTTTCACAGATAAAAAATAACCCCACACCCAGTGACTACGGGTGCGGGGTTATATAAAACAGATGATGAGGCGTGCTTCTTGACGCACCCCATCTATTGAGAACTACCTTATAGTTTATCTTCAGCTGCGGACTTCAAAGCATCCAGCTGATCGCGCTCTGGTGCGGCACCACGAGCCTGGTCAGGACGTCCCCCGCCCTTGCCTCCTGCGAGCGGTGCGAGTTCCTGGATCAGCTTACCGGCCATCAAGCCCTTGGCTTTGGCATCCTCACCGCAGAAGGCTCCGAGGTGAAGCTTTTCTCCGTCGTCCACGATCAGGAAGGCAGCGCCAGCGAACTGCTTTTTCTTTAAGCCATTCATCAGCTCTTGCAGCAAATTTGCAGGACCTGCAAACGATTCCACAATCGGCCCATCAGAAAGTAACACATCGGCAAGTGCGGCATCAGCCATCTTGGCAGCAGCTCCTGACTGGGCCTTTTTCAGCTTTTTACCAGCTTCGATCACCACATCGCGCAACCCCTGCATGTGCTCGACAGATTTCTTGAGCACCCGGTTCTTTTGCCGGAATGTCCCTTCCATCAACAAGCTTACCATGATCCTCGGGAAATCCGGATATCTTACCGTAGCTTGATCAAGCTCTTCAAGCTGCTGGTTGATCGTGCCGAGTTTGGACCTCAATTCCTCTTCCTCGACCTTGTTTTTCTCCGATTCTTTACGCAGCCAGCTGTAGGCAGCCTCGCCGCACACAGCTTCGATCCGGCGGATGCCCGAGGCAATCGCCCCTTCCGATCTGATTTTGAAAAAACCAACCTCCTTGGTGTTGCGAACGTGGGTTCCACCGCAAAGTTCCATCGAGTAGCCATCCAGCGATTGCTCTTCCCCCCCGATCTGAACGACACGGACCAGCTCACCATACTTGTCTCCGAAAAACTGCTGAATGTCCTTTCTGCCTTTCACCTCCTCGTGTGGCACCTCGATCCAGGACACTGGATCTCCTGCTTCAATGCAGTCGTTCACCTTGAGCTCAATGGCATCGATCTGATCCTGGGTCAAAGCCCCGGAATTAAAGTCAAATCGCAGACGTGTCCGGGTCACCAAAGACCCTTGCTGGGCGGCATCTTCCGAAACTTCTTCGTGCAGAGCCCAATGCAAAAGGTGCGTGGCCGTGTGATGGGCTTCGATCCGGCGACGGCGCATGGTTTCCAAGCTAAGTGTCACCTCGTCTCCGACGGCTACATCGGCCTCCAGAGGCAAGGCGTGGGCGCGTGACAAGCCAAGCTGCTGGACTGAGGCCACCGGCCAGATCACACCATTGCAGCGCATCTCTCCCTGGTCACCTAACTGGCCACCCATTTCTACATAAAACGGAGTCTTGTCAGTGATCACGAGCAAGCTGTCATCCTGAGGATGGACCTCAAGGACCTTGGTGACCACCTCGTCCTGCTCGAACCCGACAAATTCGGTGACGGCGTCAGTAGCAATATCAGCGGCGCGAACCAGTGCCTGCGTGCGGGCCTGGCGACCCAACTCACGTTGCTGTTCCATCAATTCCTCGAACTTGCTCATATCCACTTTCAGGCCGCGCTCGGCACAAAGCAGTTGGGTGAGGTCAATCGGGAATCCAAAGGTATCGTAAAGTTTAAAGGCAAACTCACCGCCGACCACTTGTTGGTAGTTCCCAACTTCGGATTCAAACATGGCCAATCCGCGGTCGAGGGTTTCATTAAAGCTGGCTTCTTCACGTTGAAGGTTTTCTTTGACCGCCTTCCTGCGCTCGACCAACTCGGGGAAGATCCCACCCATTTGATCAACCAGGGTATCGACCAGTTCCGGGAGGAACGTCGTTTCACCAGTGAAGCCGAGGGTGCGCCCATAACGCACCGCGCGACGAAGGATCCGCCGCAAGACATAGTTGCGTCCGGTATTTCCAAGCAGAATGCCATCGGCAAGCGAAAAGGAAAGGGTGCGGATGTGGTCGGCAATCACGCGGAAGGCAATCGCCTCCTTCATTTCAGGCGAAATTTGTGATTTATCGGCATCGACCGACTCCGGGTAGATGTCCTGGTATGTCTTGCCGCTAAGTTGCTCCAACTTGCGGAAGATCGGCTGAAAAACATCCGTGGCGTAGTTCGTCGGCTTTTGCGAAAAATCTGTGAAATTTTTGGTTCCTTGCATAATCGAGCAAGCGCGCTCGAATCCCATACCGGTATCGACATGCCTGGCTGGAAGATCACGGAACGATCCATCCGCCTCGGCATTGTATTGAATGAACACCAGGTTCCAAATCTCAATGCAGAGATCCGAATCCATATTCACCAACTTGCCGTCGGTATCACCCTCCGGGGTGAGATCCACATGAAGTTCGGAACACGGACCACAGGGGCCCGTTTCCCCCATCATCCAAAAGTTGTCTTTGACATTGCCGTTGACGATCTGCCGCTTGGGGTCCAACCCCGCACCCTCAAACAACTTCGCCCAGATATCGTATGCTTCCTGATCGAAATGTCCCGGGTCTCCTTCAGAGGGCATGTAGACGGTGGCGTAAAGCCGGTCCGCAGGAAAGCCCCAGCGTTCTACCACAAGATCCCAGGACCATTGAATAGCCTGCTCTTTAAAGTAATCACCAAAGGACCAGTTGCCCAACATCTCAAACATCGTGTGATGATAGCTGTCGTATCCGACATCCTCGAGATCGTTGTGCTTACCTCCGGCGCGAATACACTTCTGGGTATCGGCGGCTCGGGCCGGGTCATACGGAGCTTTATCGGTTCCCAGGAAGTAGGGAACAAACTGATTCATTCCCGCGTTGGTGAAAAGCAGTCCGGGGCTCTGCGGCATCAAAGAGGCCGACGGCACGATAGTGTGTTGCTTTTCCTTGAAAAAATCGAAAAAGCTCTGGCGAATTTCGTTAGCGGTCATGGATTCGGAATGAGTGAATAATTCAACGGGGGAGCGCTGAAATAGAGGAAATCAAGACGTTGCGCAAGCTTCTAGTCCTCGGATAACACGCATCTAGCCCAACAGGTCACTTGTTTACCCGTGGCGCGCTCAGCCCCTTTATCCAGCGGCGAATAACTCCGAGTCACCCTCGTTCGCATCCGGGGCACAGGCTCTCAACTTATGAAAATAATAATCCAGAATCAGCCTCATTTGGGAATCATATAGCAGCCCGAGCCTTTTTTAGCGCCCGCTTTAACATCCGCCTTAACATCCGTTTTTGGCTAGGCCACGATCACCTCGATTCCCAGACATGAAAACATACCATCTTCTCACGTTCATTACCCTTTTAACATCCTCCTGCCTGATGGGCGGTGACATCCACTATACAGATCAAGCCCCAACGCCAGAACGAAGCCGGCAACACCCATTGATCTGCTGGACAGAAACCCGGGAAACCCCACTCAAAATCCATTACTTACAAATCGATTTACAGTCGAAAAATTATCAATTGGCCGTCATAACCAGCCGGGATATCGATGGTGATGGTCCTGCAGAAGGTTCATTGGAAAAACCGGAAATCTTACTGCGTCGACACAATGCCCTCATCGCAGTCAATGCCAATGCATTTCAAAACCCGTCCGAAGCCAAAGACCACCATTGGTTCGAGAATAAGGCCGTCGATATCTGCGGCTCCGTCGTTTCGGATTCCACCACTGTCAGCCCGCCGGAAACAAGTCGAGCCACATTTTGGATCGACCAAAAAGGATTACCGCACATAGGAACCGCCGAATCTGCCAGCCATCAGGTTCTGGCAGTAGCGGGATGGAACCACCGCAATCCAAAAACCCAAGGTCAATTGCTCAGGGACGGAGAAATCGTCATTCAAGATGGAGGCAGCCGTCACCCTAGAACAGCCATTGGATTCGATTCCAGTAAACGCTGGCTGACGCTGGCTGTGGTCGATGGCAGAAGAAAAAATGCCAGCATCGGCGTGACGCTCTATGAACTTGCCCAAATCATGCAACAACGAGGCTGTAGTCACGCTCTCAATTTTGACGGAGGTGGCAGCAGTATCATGATTGCCAACGAAGGTCCGACCACCAACATCATCAATCGTCCCTCAGGATCAAAGAGCCGTCCAGTGCCCGTCATGATCGGCGTAAAAAAAGCAATACCATCAGAAACAACAGCCTTGGAAAACGGTCTTTTAGGTTGGTGGCCACTCCACGAAACCTCCGGCACCATTGCTCACGACCTCGGCAGCAACAAGCAGCATGGTCAGCTCACCCGCGAACTTGCTTTTAAACCAAGTAAAAACACCTCCCACCCGTCACTGACATTCGATGGCGTCGGCGATGGCATTTCGCTGCCCAAAATCAGCGTGCAAAACCAATTAACCGTATCCGCCTGGGCGCAAATTTCCGGAGCCCTCGACTCCGGTCATGTGGTCAGCCAACACCCGGCATGGTTTCTCTCAGGTCACCGAGGCAAAGAAATGCGCTTTGCCGTCGACACCGGCAAAAAAACGGTCTCTGTGCCATTTGCCAAACCCGACACCTTAAGCTCAGGATGGCATCATTATGTAGGAGTTTACAACGGACATTCCGTATCGACCTATCTGGATGGCATATTGGTCAACCAAGACACACTTCAAGGAAACCTCCGACAAGAAGGAGAAATGCGCATCGGCCGCTACTGGGCAGACAACTCTCCACAGCGCTATTTCTGGAAAGGGGGCATTCGCGATGTCCGCATTTACAATCGGGCTCTTTCTAACCATGAGATCGCTACATTGTTCAAACAAGGTGAAGCCAAAACGCCAAGCAAAACATCACCTGAAAAATAACCACAAAAAAAGTAAATAAATTGTCCAGAACGACACAAGGATCGGAATTTTAAGATATTCCGAGTCATCAACTGATCAACTGATTTGGAAATCCACAGCTTAATAATAAACACAGATGAAAAAAGCATATATCAACACTCTCTTGCTTCTTGCTTTTGCCGGCACTTCGCACGCCGCTTTGGTTACGGGATTAGATGGAATAGCAGATAGCAGCACCATGGTCTCCGTAGCCAACTGGACTGCCGAATCAGGCAGCATTCGTAGCTACACGAATGTAGGCGGGTCAACAGGCATGATTCATACCAATAACTCCGGTGCTGTTTTCACAGCACAATACGAATCCATTGACCTTTTGCTAGCCAACACAGAATACACCATGGAAACACGTGTCGGGCACTGGTCTAGCACCGATGGTTCCGGTGCCACCTTCACAATCGACATCGGTTATGTTGACGGCGGAACTTGGACAAGCCTCGGTCAAAAAAGCCTCCAAGCTCCAGGGACGGGGGAAATCTCCCCAACAGCCAACGGCGTAACCGACACCCTGACCTTCACCACGGGTGACACTGTTACTGGCAATGTTGCGGTCCGTGTGGCACGCACAAACACCGAAGGAAGATGGGCAGGCTTTGACTACGTCACTCTTGATGCGGCCGCCGTTCCAGAACCATCCTCAGCAACTCTTCTCGGTCTTGGTGGACTGGCACTCATCCTGCGCCGCAGGAAGTAGGCATGGTCTCACGTTTTTCACTTACCTTATCCAGAATACAACTGGATAAGGTCTTTTTGTTTCTCCACCCAACATGCATTTTGGCAACAAACACTAAAACCTAGGGTATCCTGATCGAGCTAAAAGTAAGTGTCATAGTTTACATTGGCTTCTCATAGACCCCCATGAAAAAATGCCTCCTCAACCACAACGAAAAAAAAACGTAAAAAAATGTCCAGCACCGGGAGAGAGAGGGAATTGTATATTAACCTCTTCTATTTGCCGCTCGAATTAGGGGATCAAATGACAAACCAATAAACAACATCACGATGCGATTAAAAACGATCATAGCAGCAACCGCAGTCTCTCTCGGAACCTCTATAGCTAGCCAAGCCGCGGTTACCCTTACCAATGGTGACTTTGAAACAGGAGGCAATTGGAATTCCGACCATAGTACCATCGCTACAGGCTGGACCGACGCCCTTTCAGGATCAGGCACTCAGGGTAACTACGGAGAATCGATCACAGGGTATGGAACTGGCCGCGTAGCTGCAATGAAAGGGGTCAGCAACGCCTACCACCAACAAATTCTTGGCGGAGTTGATGCTGGGACAAACGGTTCATATGTCATCAACTACGATGGAGGAATACGGTACCACAGTTCTTACAGTTCGGCAGCACGCACCGTCACCCTGCGCGTTGCGCTTTGGGATGCAACAACCAACACGGAACTCGCCTTTGTCGATGTTGGCACAGCATATTCCAACGCAGAGACAACTTTGCATGCACGTGAGCACACTCTGACCTACGACCCTACCGGTCTCGACGGTAACGACTTAGCTTTACGATTCTCCAACGCCACAGCCACAGGAGTCAATATTAACACAGTGCTAGTAGACAACATCACCATCACCGCCGTTCCAGAACCATCCTCAGCAGCCCTTCTCGGTCTTGGTGGACTTACACTCATCCTGCGCCGCAGGAAGTAAACATTATCTTAATTTTCTCCACTCACCTTATCCAGTATACAACTGGATAAGGTCTTTTTGTTTCTCCTCCCAACATGAATCTTGGCAACAGACAGTATAACCTCTAGTATCCTGCTCGGGGTAAAAAAGGTAATGGTTTGCATTGGCTTTTCATCGCAATCCCCCCCGCATGACAAGATGCCTCAACAACAACAACCTCAAAGCTCACACCGGGATCCCGACCCCTTGGCTGCATGGGCTTACAGCGATGAGCTCGCGCAGTTGCAAGCCGAGTTACGAGCCTATGCCGCCTCAGTGACCGGCGATGCTTCAGCCGCTGATGATATTGTCCAAGAAGCCAACCTCGCTATCTGGCATAAACGGGAACAATTCGAGGAAGTAAGAGAAGGAGGCTTCCGGGCATGGGCATTCCGAATCACCTATTTTAAAGCCCTCTCCCATCGAAGAGACCAATCCCGCCGGGGTTGGTTGGTTTTTAATGATGACCTGGCGCAGCAAATTGCAGAGAAAGCAGAACAGATGAGCCAGGGGCAAAATCTCCGAATGGAAGCCTTACAAACATGTATGGAGCATATCAAACCCGAACAAAGACACTTATTGATACACATCTACGGGTCCGGAGAATCTGTAGCTCAGTATTCAAAGAGACATCAAAAAAACACCGAAGCCATGTACAAAACATTACAACGGCTTAAGAAAAAACTTCAAGACTGTGTCACCCGGAAAATGATCCCATCCCCGATTAACGAATGAAGCCTGAACCTACATCAAGCCGTCTCGACGATCTCGTTCACCTCATGCAACACCATACCATGAGCGAATCCGACCTCCGTGAATTGGAATCTCTGCTCGAAGACGAACCACAGATGGAGCGCTATATTCAACTCATGAGCATGGAAAGTATGCTGCATGCCTCTCTCCAACCTAACAACCAAGAAGCAGAACAACTCCAAAACCCAACTCTCGCAGATCTGCACACAACCAATGCCCCCCCAAGCCCAACACTCGTCGCGCTGCCATCACTCAATCAAACCTCAAGCAACCACAGCAACACCGCAAGGTTCTGGTTGGGGCTCGCCGCCTGCATCACGGTGGGGCTCACCGGATATTGGCTGATGACACCTCTCCAAAACAAACAACCTACGGTTGTCAGCCAGCCAAAACCAACGACATCATCGACAGATATCGCACGAGTTTCAGGATCCATCGGACTTACTGAAATCGAAAAAAACATCTTCAAAACAGGATCTTTTCTGGAAGATGAAGGACTCACTCTTGAGACAGGATTACTTGAAATAACCACGCCCAACGGAAGCCGCCTGATGATCGAGGCCCCTGCGGATTTGAGCATCAACCAAGCGAACAAAGTCAATTTGAATGCCGGGAAAATCGCGGTGTTTTCACCCAATCAAAATGATCACATCAATGTTGACTGTGCCGATTTATTTATTGTGCAAGGATCCAAAGCCTTCGCTATCTCACTACCTAACAATAACTTTTCACAACCTGAAATATCGGCGATCGATGGGGCCTTACAAATTGAAAATGTTGAAAACCAAGGCAAACCAGTCCTGACCCTTCCTGAAAAACAATCAGCTCAATATACAAACAACAACCTCAAATCCGTCCCCTATCAAGGCGACTCATTTTTCAAAGAAATTCCGAATCAGGACCCATTATGGAGCATCGATTACGATCAATCCGGTAAAGGTGTGATTGAATTGGATATCAGCGCTCTGATCTGGAGACCGGGTAAACACCGGGCTGTCTTCAAATGGCTAAGCGGTAAAGACGCCATGCACATTGATCAACTTCAGCTCTACCAAGGAGATCGCCTTATTTCAGAAGACATTCACCCTGGCGTCACAGGGAAACATCACATCACCCAAAATCATATTTATGATTTGTATATCCCCAGTACTGATTTTCATACAGGCCAATGGAAGTTAATCGCCCATGTTCACGGTGCAGAAAGGCCTGACGGTTCCAAACCAAAACACAGCCAAGGCATCATCTATTTCGACCATCGAAACTCCCTCAAAGCCGACAAAACCGATTGGATCGGATCATGGGAATACACCAACCACGGAAAACGCTACACTCGGAAAATCAATGCCGACGGCACCATGGAAATCTTTGGAGGCATAGCGAATAACACAGGGCGATGGTGGGTGAAAGACGATGTCATGTTTATTACAATGGACCGCCGCAAACTAACAGAACACCACATTCTGCGCGACAAAAGAACGTTGATTTTTATTGATCAGCCATACCAGCCAGCCATTCAAAAAGAAGATTAAGCATCAGGACATCCCCAATCCTCCTACCACTGAAGGAGCCATTTTGATCGAGACGAAACAAAGCACCACCCGGTTAGCATCAACAGGAGATCAATTGAGTCCACAACTCGGATTCCTTTTGATACATAAATTGATCCGATCTGGCGCACACCTGTAATTTCAGCCGCTGATAAAAAACTGCATTTTCAGCGCAACGGCTCAACATTTCAGCCAAGTCACCGGCATCCTCCGATGGAAACAAACCTTCGTAATCGTCACCCAACATCCCCACATTGCCAGAAATCCGGCTCGCCAACACCGGCAGTCCCATCCCAAGGGCTTCACAGATGGCATTGGCTCCACCTTCCTGGGTGGACGTGTTCAATAAAAGGTCCGAAGTCGCCATTAGCTCCATCAATGACGTATGGTCAGTTTTCCCTCTCCATTGAAACGGCAAAGGACCGGCCGTCGCCTCCATCAAGCGATTGGCCAAATCCCCCTCGGCATCGCCATACACTCTGACGACGATACCCGCATCTTGCGGTAGCAGCCGACAGGCCTCAATCGCTAAGGGCAGATTTTTCTCGCGTCGGATATTACCAACCATCAGCACCTCAAAAAGCTCTCCACGCCGGGGCTTGTGTTGCAGCCCATGAGGAAGCTGAACACTGGGGTGGATCACCACACACTTATCCCGAAAATCTTTGGGGACCGCAGCAAGGGAAGCCTCATGCAACACCACCAGGCGATCCGCCAGCTTCATCGTCCTGCAAGTGTCCGATTCCGGATCCTGCACTTCAGGATGATTGATATCGGTACCTGTCAATACCACCACAACCCTGCCACGAGGACATGCATCCATAAACTCCGCCACGGCACCCGCACTGCGCCGGGCATTCAAAGCCACCATCCAGCGCGCTTCCACCCCACTGTACCAGACATCCTCCAACGCTACCTCCATACCGGATTCCATCAACATGCGCTGCAAGCGCAGTGCCGAAGTCGTATTCCCCTGACTATCCTGTCGAGGAAAAGGAGAGTGAATCAAAACGTCCGTCATGACCCATACAGCATTCACGCCAATGCTCGCTTTGACAAGAACACGTTTTGACAAGTAGACGGCATCACTCCCGGGCAAATAAACTCAAAAACAAGCAGCTTTCATCGCCCCATCATCCAAATACAAATTTATTTCTCCATATATGAATAAATCTTCTTCCCCCCGGCGTATCTTCTGTCAACCTCCTAACTCAATTAACCCGACCATCTATGAGCAGCTACCGTATTCCAAGCATCGCCAACACCTGTTCCATCTTCCAACTGCTGACATCCACCCGCAAGGCGATGACAGCCAGTGAAATTGCCAAGGAGCTGGAACTACCGCGCACCTCGGTATTCCGCATCCTGAAAACGCTCGAAGAAGAAGGCATGGTTGTCGCCATGGGCAAAAACTACTCAGTCGGTCACCGCCTGATCAATCTCGGCCTGCAGATGATTTCCCATATCCCGGAACGCCAACTCTGTGTCCCCGTACTGCAGGAACTGACCCACCGCACTCAGGAATCTTCTCACTTTGCGATTCTCTCCGGAACCCACGCCCTGTTCATCGAAGTCTGTGACAGCCCACATGCGCTCCGAGTGGCGCGCAGGACCGGTTCTCTCATTGATATCCATTGCTCTGCCTCGGGCAAGGTCCTGCTGGCCCACTCATCACCCCAAGCCTGTGAACACCTGCTGAATCGGATCGAGTTCACCCCGCGAACGCCCAACACCCATAAAAGCAAGGAATCCCTGCTCCCGGAGCTCGAACAGGTCCGAAGCCAAGGTTTCGCTATCGATGATATCGAATATCACGATAACGTCCGCTGCATCAGCGTGCCGGCCTACAACTCGCTGGGGCAAGTCATTGGAGCCCTTGGGATTTCCTCCGCCGACTCCCGTTTCCCCAAATCCCGCATCCCCGAACTGGCCAAACAACTGAAAAAAGCTTCTCAGCAACTTTCCTCTCAGCTAGGGTACCAGGGCAAGGTCTAACATATAAATCAAACAAGGCGGTAGACCTCAATCAGACATTCGAAAAGGCGATCCCTCAGGGTCGTCTTTTTTCTTACCCCCATGTTTCATATGCCCCTTCCCCAGAACCGTAGAAGCACACCGGCTGACGGCTGTAACATTGTAGAAACTTCATCTTTTTTGCTAAGAAAAGCCCCCTTCATGTGTCATAAATAGAAACCACTCTATTCATCATGACCATCCATATCACTGCCAGCCTGGCTATTCTCTTCGGTCTTTTGTGCTTGCCGACCCATGCGGTAACTCAGCATCAGGTCACACGAAACCAGGCCCAAAAGCTCCAAAAACAAGGAAACTACAAGGAAGCCTTGGCGATTTATCAAAAGCTCATCAAGCAAGCAGACAACCCGCATCCCGAGCAAGACCTTGAGCGTGCAGAGGTCTGTCTGGACAAACTTAAACGCATCGACGAGTTCGACCAGGTCCGTGAACAAGCGGTCTCCACCCACCCCAATGACCCGAGCTTACTACGTCTGGCAGCCGTCCGCTACCTCTATAACGCCCACGACGGCTCGATCATCGCAGGCGAGTTCAAACGCGGCCCCCATCGAGGTGACCACCTCTATGCCGACGCGACGGAAAGAGATCGCATCCGGGCACTTCAGTTGCTGCTCAGCTCAATCAAACAGGCAGACAAGCCCACTGGGGTCAGCTACCAGCGACTTGCGGAAGCATCCGCCTACAATCGAACCGGGCGGCGATCGTGGAAGCTTCAAGAGCTCAGCAATCTCGATCAACTCCCCGACTACCGAACAGGTGACCGCTGGGGGTATGGTGGCCGTAACCCGGAGGGTGCACCCGTCCGTCCCGATGGAACCCCGCTTTTCTATTCCATCCCCGAATCCTGGCAGGCCGCCACCAACGATGGAGAACGCTGGCGCTGGGCACTCAACCAACAGATCCAGATCAACGCCGGACAAAAAGATATCGTCATCAAACAATGGGCTGATTTCCTCCACAGCCAGTTTGGCGTCCAAACACTCGCTTCCTATTCATGGTTCCACCGAAGCAATGAAGAAAATGAACAGAAAGGCATTCTCCAAGTGCATACGCTCAAGGACGATGAAACCATCGCCAAACTTGCCAGTGGCGTAAAACGCTTCAAGCTGCCTGACGACCAAAATTTCATCAAGATCTATCAAGACCTCAGCACACGCGACCCCTACACCGCTGACCACCTAGTTGGTATTTACCTAAACCGCCGCCAACACGACCGGGCAGCTCAATTGCTCATCGATACCTTGGAACGGTTCCCGAAAAACAACTCAAACAAAACCAGAAAAAAAAGGCTGCAGCACATCACCGGTGACTGGGGACGCTTCGACACCAGCTCTGGCTCATTCGCCGCAGGCAAAGAGGCCAAGCTCGACTATGTTTTCCGCAATGCGAAGTCCGTCACACTCACCGTTCGCCCCATTGACACCCGGAACATGGTGGATAACCTGTGGAAGTACATCGAAGGCAACCCAAGCAAACTCAAATGGGACCTGATGAATTGGAGCAACCTCGGTGAACAGGTCGTCAATGACACCCGCAAAAAATACGTTGGCAAAGAGATCGCCCGTCGCAGTCATGACCTCACCCCCCGCCCCAAACACTGGGACACCCGCAAAAGCCTCAGCGTGCCCGTCAGCAAACCCGGAGCGTATCTGGTCACAGCGAACCTTGATCAAGGGGTAAGCAGCCACACCGTCATCTGGATCGATTCCCAGGTCATCATCAGTAAAAGCCTAAAAAACGGAACCCTTTACCTTGTCACCGATGCCGTCACCGGCAAGCCGGTTCCTTCAGCGACGCTTGAATTTTTCGGCTATCAACAAAAGTACCGCAAGGAACCCAGTCGATTTCGCAAGTATGACGTCCTCAGCCAGCGTTTCACTAAAACCACAGGCGATGATGGCTCCCTGATGCTGACCAAGACAGATCTTGGGACGAACTACCAATGGATGGTTCGAGGCTCATCCGATCTGGGCACCTGCCTGCTCGGATTCTCGCGTTATCGACAGCACCACTACGGAGAAAGCACCCTCAAGGCGCTCAAGTCTTTTGGCATCACAGACCGACCAGTCTATCAACCGAAACAAACCGTCTTCGGTAAATTCTGGGTGAGAGAAGCTCGCTACGATCTCGGCGACCAATCCACCTACGCCGGAACCAGTTTCACACTGCACATCCGTGACGCCGCCGGAAACGACCTCATCAAAGACCACAAGCTCGAAGCCGATACCTACGGTGGTGTTGAATACAAACTTGACCTCCCCGAAGAAGCCAAACTCGGCACTTACCGGGTCAGACTCACACACAATAAGAGGCACATCGGCTACCACAGCTTTCAGGTGGAAGAATACAAAAAACCGGAATACGAAGTCAGTATCGATGCCCCGACCGACCCCGTCATACTGGGAGAAACGTTCAAAGCAACGGTCAAGGCACGCTACTACCATGGGGCCCCCGTCACTCACGCCAAGGTCAAGGTCAAGGTCACGCGCAACCGCCACAACGACCTCTGGTTCCCTGCCGGACGTTGGGACTGGCTCTATGGCAACGGCTACGGCTGGTTCGATGTCGAACGTCCGTGGTTTCCAGGTTGGAAGTCCTGGGGCTGCTTCTGCCCCCGGCCATCCTGGTGGCACCGAGGTAGTGAAGCCCCGGAAATGATACTCGAGCAAGAGTTCGACATCGGAGCCGATGGCACGGTCAAGGTCGAGGTCGACACCACTCTGGCCAAAACCATGCACAGTGACACCGACCACCGCTACAGCATCACTGCCGAGGTCGTGGATGCCTCACGACGCATGATTGTAGGATCAGGACAGGTTATCGCTGCCCGAAAACCCTACCAAGTCAGCGTCTGGCTTGACCGCGGATACGCCCGCAGCGGTCAAGCTATCCAGGCAAACGTAGCCTGCCGAAGTGCCGATGGAAAAACAGTCAATACCAAGGGCCAATTTGTTCTCTATCAAATCCACATCAAGAAAGAAAAAGTGGAAGAAAAGGAAATTCAACGTTGGCAAACAACCACCGAAGGCGAACGTAACGGCCAGCTCAAGTTTCAAGTCCAACACGCTGGACAATTCCGTCTGGCGGCCATCATGAGAGATGACAAAGGAAGAGAGATCGAAGGCGCTATCCTATTCACGGTCCGCGGAGACAAAGCAGCAAACGAAGCCGGCGGCCCCATTCCTTTCTCCGATATCGAACTGATCACAGATAAGCGCACCTACATCGATGGCGACACGGTTCAATTACTGATCCAAACCAAACGACCAAACAGCACCGTGCTCCTCTCATTGCGCGGTGGGCAGTCCCATCGCTTTGTCAAAGTTCAGGGGCAAAGCAGCGTGGTCGAGATCCCCGTCACTAAAAAAGACATGCCCAATTTCTTTGTCGAAGCCGCCACCGTTTCCAATGCCAAGGTCCACACGGCCGTGCGCGAAATCATCGTACCACCTGAAAAACGCATTCTCAAAGTCGAAGTCATCCCTAACGAATCACGTTACAAACCAAGGGCCAAAGGCAAAGTCAAAGTCCGCGTCACCGATCAAGTGGGCGAGCCAGTCGAAGGATCACTCGCACTCACGATCTATGATAAGTCGATCGAGTATATCTCAGGAGGCAGTAATATCAGCGACATCAAATCTCACTTCTGGAAATGGAAACGGCACTTCCGCGGAGGATTTCACGACTCGCTCTCTCACTACGAACCGAACGTGCTGAAACGAAGAACCGAATCCATGCGCAACCTTGGCGTCTTTGGCCACTCACTCGCGGATGCCGAATTCGGATACTCCAATAGTGCCGGAAGCGGGGGGGGTGGATTCGGGCGCGTCATGAGGAAAAACAATAGCCTGCGTTCTGGAGCAATGCCCCTAGCAGCCCCCGCGCCAGCTGTGGCCATGGAGGCGTCCGCCGACATGGCCTCTGACGACTCCTTTAGTGGTAGCGGGGCAAGCGACGGAGGCGCTGCCGATGCCCCCGCCGTTATGATCCGCAAGGATTTTGCCGATCTGGTCAAGTGGATAGGCGCCGTCGAGACCGATGCCCAGGGGGTCGCCGAAATTCCGGTCACCTTCCCTGACAACCTGACCACTTGGAAAATCAAAACCTGGGCCATGAGCCACGGCACACGCGTTGGCGAAGGGACTGCTGAAGTGATCACCAGCAAGGACCTGATCATCCGCTTGCAAGCACCCCGGTTTTTTGTCGAAAAAGATGAAGTCGTGCTCAGCGCTGTGGTCCACAACGATTTGAAAACCGACCAACAAGCCACGGTCTCACTCGAGTTGGAGGGAGATACCATCCGAAGCGACTCGCCACTGACTCAAAAACAAACCATCAAAGCCGGTGACGAAGCCAGGATCGACTGGCGTTGCCAGGTGCTCAACGAAGGAGAGGCCGTGGTGCGAATGAAGGTCATCACCCCTGACGACTCCGACGCCATGGAGATGCGCTTTCCGGTCTACGTGCACGGCATTCTCAAACAGTCAGCCTGGAGCCGTGTGATCGCCCCCGAAGAAAGCAAGACCAAGATCACGATCGAAGTCCCTGCCGAGCGACGTCCAGATCAGAGCCGACTCGAAATCCGCTACTCACCGACGATTGCCGGAAGTATCGTGGACGCCCTCCCCTACCTCGCAGACTACCCCTACGGCTGCACCGAACAAACATTGAACCGCTTTGTGCCCACCGTGATCACTCAAAAACTGATCCGTGAAATGGGGATCAATCTCGAAGACGTCAAAAACAAACGTGCCAACCTCAATCCGCAGGAAATCGGAGATGACAAAACCCGCATGGCCCAGTGGAAACGCTGGCAACGCAACCCCGTGTTCGATGCTCAGGAAGTGGCCAAGATGACCCGACAAGGTGTCGATCAACTCGGTAAAATGCAGCTCGGCAACGGTGGCTGGGGGTGGTTTTCGGGATACGGAGAACGCGCCTACCCTCATACTACGGCGGTCGTGGTGCATGGCCTGCTTATCGCCAAACAAAACGATGCCAAGATCCCGGAACGTATGCTCAACGACGGCATCCAGTGGCTCCAACAATACGAAGCCACCCAAAGCGAACACATCCGGATGTGGAAAAAGCGGAAGAAACACACCAAACAATACGCCGATGCTCGCGATGCTCTGGTCCGAATGGTGCTTGCCGAAGCTGGCCACGCCAACAAAGAGATGCTGGGCTATCTCTTCCGCGATAAAAATCATCTCTCGGTTTATGCCAAGTCGCTCGCGGGTATGGCTTGCCATCTCGCCAAAGATGAAGCCAAACGAGACGCCCTGATCCGTAACATCATGCAATTTCTCGTCTACGACGAAGAAAACCAATCGGCCCACCTCAAACTCGGCAACGAAGGCTACTGGTGGTTCTGGTATGGATCAGAAATTGAGGCCCACGCCTGGTTCCTGAAACTACTCTCTGCCACCCAAGCCAAAAGCAAAGAAGCTCGAGGGCTGGTGAAGTATCTGATCAACAACCGTAAACATGCCACCTACTGGAAATCCACCCGGGACACCGCCTACTGCATCGAGGCCATCGCCGACTACATGCGGGCCAGTGGAGAAAACCATCCCGAGGCCGAAATCACCGTCAGTCTCGATGGCAAAAAGATCAAAACCGTTTCGATCAACAAAGAAAACCTCTTCAGTTATGACAACAAGGTGGTGATCAACGGTGATGCCCTCAGCGCCGGCACACACCTGGTCGAAGTCAGCCGGAAGGGGCCGGACAATCAAACCGGTCCACTCTACACCAACGCCTACCTCACGGTGTTCACCAAAGAGGACAACATCAAAAAAACCGGACTCGAAGTCAAGGTCGATCGCGCTTACTACAAACTGGAACGCATCGACGCGAGTGAAACCACCGCCGGAACCGAGGGTCAGGTCGTGGAACACAAAATCGAAAAATACAAACGAATCCCACTGAAGTCCGAAGATGTGTTAGTCAGCGGCGATCTCGTCGAGGTCGAGCTGCACATCCACAGTAAAAACGACTACGAATACCTGATGTTTAACGATTGGAAGCCGGCCGGTCTGGAAGCCGTCGAGATGCGCAGTGGTTACACGAACAACGGCATGGGAGCCTACATGGAAATGCATCATGAAAAGACCTCCTTTTTCGTCCGCCGACTACCACGCGGAGAACACAGCCTGAGCTACCGCCTTCGCGCCGAGATCCCAGGCCGCTTCAGCGCCCTGCCCACTCAGGCCGAAGCCATGTATGCCCCCGAACTCAAAGCCAACTCGGATGAGATCAAAATCCAGGTGAAAGATCGGTAAGCTCCTTTCATCGAAAACCAGAAAACAACAAGATTAGCCCGAGAAAACCAAAACGATTGACTCATCCTTGTAAGCCGTTGGTAAATCATTTTGATCTACCGCAAAGGGAGTGAAAATTCATCTAATTTTCACAAGCACCTCATTCCTTCTTCACACTCGGCTGACACCTTATCGGGCAGAACTATGAAATTTAAATTCATCCTTCCTTCGCTGACCGAAGCCGAAAGCCCTTTTTGGCGCCCCATCAAATACTCGCTCTTTCCTCCGCTTGGTCTCGCCACGCTGGCGAGCTATCTCCCCCCTGAGTACGAAGCTGAAATCATCGACCAGCACGTGCAAGCACTCAGTCTGGACGACCGCCCGGATGTCGTTGCCATCCAAGTCTATATCACCAATGCCTACCGCGCTTATCAAATTGCCGATCACTACCGCAATAAAGGATGTTATGTCATCCTTGGCGGACTGCATGTCACCTCACTTCCTGACGAGGCACAACAGCATGCGGATACCATCATTCTCGGCCCTGCTGAGGAGGCATTCCCCCGGTTTTTAGAAGACCTGAAAAACAACCAGCCACGTGAAAGGTATTTTTCAAACAAGAGAACTCTGAACAACACACCACCTACCCGCCGTGAACTCATCGATAGAAAGCGTTACCTCGTACCCAACTCCATCGTTGTTACCCGCGGCTGCCCCCATCACTGCGACTTCTGCTACAAAGACGCTTTTTATCGTGGCGGAAAATCATTTTATACCCAACAACTCGACGATGCACTGCAGGAAATCGAACGCCTCCCCGGCAGACATCTCTATTTTCTCGACGACCACCTACTGGGCAACAAACGATTTGCCAGAGACCTCTTCAACAACATGAAGGGGATGAACCGGATCTTTCAGGGCGCCGCCACCGTCAACTCTATCCTCGACGGCGATCTGATTGATCTCGCCGCAGAAGCCGGATTACGCAGTGTCTTTGTCGGCTTTGAAAGCCTCAACCCTAACAACCTAAAACAAAGCAATAAAAAGCAAAATCTGGGGAGGGACTACAAGCGACTCACGAACAGACTGCATGATCTGGGCATCATGATCAACGGCAGCTTTGTCTTCGGACTGGATGACGACGACCCCAACGTGTTTCAACACACGGTTGACTGGGCTATCGAAGCGGGTATCACCACATCCACCTTTCACATTGCAACCCCGTACCCAGGCACCGCATTTTACCAAAAAATGGAACAGTCCAAGCGCATGCTGACCCATAACTGGGATTTATTCGACACCCGGCATGCAACCTACCAGCCCATGAAAATGAGCTGCCCACAACTCGAACAAGGGTACCGCCAATCTTACCGTGAGTTTTACCGGTGGAGTGCCATCACCAGAGCCAGCCTCTTCCACGGATCAGCAAAACATCAACTTAAACATTTCTTCTACACCAGCGGATGGAAAAAATTTGAGCCACTCTGGAACCTTGCCATCCAAATGAAAAAATTAAACCTCATGACTCCACTGTTAGAAACAGTTCTCGCCAAAGTTACCCCGCGGCAAGCACCAGCGTCAACCCGTCCGATAACCATAACAAGCCCCTCTACCCCGTAAACCCTGACATGGCATCACCCAAGCCATTTCGAACGAGGGCTGGATTCAAAGAGTTATCCCCTTCTCCCAGTTCAATGGTATGACTTATACCATCCTCCCAGTTAAATTGGCAGAATGGTTTGAGTTTAAGATGATGAGTCAGTCAGCAAGCTGAATGGCAAGGGGGCACTGAATCTTTTAGATTTTACCGTTGTTGCGCGTCGGTTGCATAGCCCGCTATGCGCCTTCATTGCGCCTAGTTAAAATCGAAAACCTTCAGTGCCATTCAGCCAATTTAACTGATCAAATGGCATTATGGCTATTTCTGTCATTCCCAATCTATCTACACAATGCAAAGGTCAGTTAGGAATAATACCAATGAGGAAAAACCCTCAAGGGCCGTGAAGCACCTTGAGGGTTTTGAAATCGATCGGGTTGGATGAATCTCCTACTGAAGCCCTTTGTATTTGCCCTTGAGTTTGAGCTGGGCGAAGGACTTGGCCAGAGCGGCTTCGAGCATGGCGACTTCCTCGAGGTCGTGGTCGTGGTCGAGTTGGTCGAGCTGCTGCTGGGCCCGCTCAATCGCAGCCTCGGTGGCGGCTTCATCAATCTCAGCCTCACCTGCTGCCATGTCGGTCAGAACCAGCACCCGCTCCTGAGTGACTTCGGCAAAACCGGTTCCGACGGCAAGCGCCTCGGTTTTACCGTCCACCGTGTAACGCAGTTCGCCAGGAACCAGTGAGGTCACCAGTGCGGCGTGCATTTCGAGCACACCCATCTCCCCTTCGGATCCGGGCAGATAGACATCATGGACCGGACCGGAGTAGATTTTTTTCTCGGGTGTGACGATTTCGAGTTGGAGCATGGTCTTTAAAGTTTGTTCGTTAGAAGTGTTCAGTATTCAGAATCAAATGACATTCAGTGCCCGGCTGGTTTTCTGATTCCTGCCAACTGGGCACGAGCCATCTTCACCTTACTTGGCCTCGCCGAGATCCACAGTGTCGAGTCCGCCCTTCATATAGAAGTTACTTTCAGCAACGTGGTCACAGTTTCCTTTAAGGATTTCGTCGAAACCTTTGATGGTGTCTTCAGTCGAAACGTATTCACCGGGGGTTCCGGTAAAGATCTCAGCCACATGGAACGGCTGGGAAAGGAATCGCTGGATTTTACGGGCACGGTGCACGGTCAACTTGTCATCATCGGAGAGCTCGTCCATACCGAGAATGGCAATGATGTCCTGCAGGTCCTTGTAGCGCTGAAGCACTCCCTGGACACCACGGGCGACGCGGTAATGCTCTTCTCCGACAACGTCGGGAGCGAGCGCGCTGGATACGGATGCCAGAGGATCCACAGCTGGGTAAATACCGATGTCAGCGAGTGCACGCTCAAGCACCACGGTGGAGTCGAGGTGGGCAAAGGTGTTGGCGGGTGCGGGGTCGGTCAAGTCATCAGCCGGCACATACACCGCCTGGAACGAGGTGATGGATCCCTTTTTGGTGGAGGTAATTCGCTCCTGCAGGGCGGCCATTTCCTCGGAGAGGGTTGGCTGGTATCCCACAGCGGACGGGGTGCGGCCGAGAAGGGCGGACACCTCGGATCCTGCCTGGGAGAATCGGAACACGTTATCGACGAAGAGCAGCACGTCCTGGTTTTCTTCGTCACGGAAATATTCAGCCATGGCAAGTGCGGAAAGGGCAACCCGGAGACGGGCTCCTGGAGGCTCGTTCATCTGACCATAGACCAAGGCCACTTTCGACTTGGAAAGGTCATTCTGGTCGATCACGCCGGCCTCGGACATCTCTTCATACAGGTCGTTACCCTCACGGGTCCGCTCACCCACACCGGCAAAGACGGAATAACCACCGTGGCCTTTGGCGATATTGTTGATCAACTCCATGATCACCACGGTTTTACCCACACCGGCACCACCGAAGGCTCCCACCTTACCACCTTTGGTGAATGGGCAAATCAGGTCGATCACCTTGATCCCGGTTTCGAGAATTTCAGCCGATGTCGCCTGCTCAACGAGTGATGGCGCTGGACGGTGAATCGGGTATTTCTTTTCAAAAGTAACGTCACCCCGCTCATCCACAACATCACCGGTGACGTTGAAAATGCGTCCCAGCACGCCACTACCGACAGGCACCGAAATAGGGGCTCCGGTGTCGAGAATTTCCATACCCCGCTTCAGACCATCCGAAGTGCTCATGGCCACGGTGCGGACCCAGCCGTCACCAAGGTGCTGCTGCACCTCAAGTACGAGAGTAGTCTGCTCACCGTAGAGCTCATAGGAGACTTCCAGTGCGTTGTAGATGGCTGGCAAGTGATCTGCCTTGGAGAAATCGGCGTCAATAACAGCACCGATGACTTGGACGATAGTTCCTTTGTTGGACATTAGGTTTGGTGGTTGGGTTGAAGTTGTTATTTAAAAAATGATAGATAAAAATGGGTGAAATAATGGGCTTGGTTCAGCGATTATTCCATGGCTTTCTGGGCCGTTGTGATCTCAAGGAGCTCAGCCGTAATCGCGGCCTGACGCGCCTTGTTGTATTCAAGGGTAAGATCTTTGACGATCTCCTTGGCGTTGTCGGTGGCGGCCTTCATGGCTACCATCCGGGCCGAGTGCTCGGACGCACGGGATTCAAGCAAGACCTGATAGACCATGTAATTAATGAATAATGGCAGCAGGGACTCGAGCACCGAGTCGACATCCGGCTCGAAAACGTAGTCGAAACTGGCAGCCGGCTCCATGTTGTCCGTTTCTTTCTGGTACTTGGCGGAGACAGAAGCGACGAGTTCCTGATCAATCGGCAACAATTGCACGACCCGCGGCTCCTGGGTCAAGGTCGTGACAAAGCGGTTGTAGACGATGGTCACCTTGCCGTAATCCTCGGAAAGGAACTTTTCGGTTAACAGCTTGGCAATGGGACGCGCATCCTGGAAGGGCACGGGGTCCTTGACTTGCCAGTCAGCGGTAATCTCACCACCGGTCCGTTGCAGCTGCTGACGCAGTTTGCTACCGACGGTCACAAAGTGGGCGTCCTCACTGACTTCGGCGCGAAGTTTTTTGAGCAAGTTGGTGTTCAGGCCACCGCAGAGACCGCGGTCGGTACTGACCACAAGCACGAGTTCGCGCCCCTCACCCGGATCACCGAGCAGTGGGTGGCATTCCTCGTCTGCGGTGCCGCGCAAATCGGCGACAAATCGCAGCAATTCAAACGCGTAGTCACGACTGGACAAGGCCTGATCCTGCGCTTTTTTCATCTTGGCAGATGCAACAAGTTGCATCGCCTTGGTGATTTGCGAAGTATTGTTGACCGACTTGATACGTCGGCGGATGTCGCGAAGGTTGGCCACGGTTTCGTTATCAGTTACGAGTTATCAATGATGATGGATTCCGGAAGATTCCGGGAAGTCGGTTCTCTATTTCCAGCTGGTCTTGAAGTCCTTGAGTGCCTGGTTCAAGCCATCAACCACCGCATCGGTGAGAGATTTCTCATCGGCAATCAACTGCAGCAAGTCAGCCTTGCGGTTGGCAAAGAATTCTTCGAGTGCATTCTGACACTCCTTGATACGGTCGACATCGACATCGTCGAAGTATCCGTTCTGCATGGACCAGAGCACGGCCACCTCCACCTCGAGAGGTTTCGGGCTGTATTGACCCTGCTTGAAAAGTTCAACAATCCGCTGACCACGGTTGATCTTGGACTTGGTAGCCTCATCAAGGTCAGAGCCGAAGGCGGCAAATGCCTGAAGTTCGCGGAACTGCGCCAAATCGAGTTTGGTGGTTCCGGACACCTTCTTGATGGCCTTGGTCTGCGCTGCGGATCCCACACGGGAAACCGAAAGACCCACCGAAATCGCAGGACGGATGCCCTGGTTAAACAAGTCGGTTTCGAGGAAAATCTGACCGTCGGTGATGGAAATCACGTTGGTTGGAATGTAAGCGGAAAGGTCACCGGCCTGGGTTTCAATGATCGGCAGAGCGGTCATGGATCCACCACCAGCATCCTCGGATAGGCGGGCGGAGCGCTCAAGCAAGCGGCTGTGCAGGTAGAACACATCACCAGGGAAGGCCTCACGACCGGAAGGACGACCAAGAATCAAGGAAACCTGACGGTATGCCACAGCGTGCTTGGAAAGATCATCAAAGACAATCAACACATCCTTACCCTGATCCATCAGATACTCACCAATCGCACAACCTGTGTAAGGAGCGAGATACTGGTTAGCTGCGGAGTCAGACGCGGAGGCGGCAACAATACAGGTGTTCTCCATGGCCCCGGCATTTTCGAGGGTCTGGATGGTCCGGGCGATGTTGGAACGTTTCTGTCCAACCGCGACATAAATACAGTAAAGTGGTTTGTGATCCTTCAGGCGACCTTCAGCGGCTGCCTTGTTCTGCTGAGCCTGGGCAATCATGGCATCCACAGCAATGGTGGTCTTACCGGTCGAACGGTCACCAATGATCAACTCACGCTGACCACGACCAATCGGAATCATCGCATCAACGGCCATGATACCTGTCTGCACAGGAACCGAAACCGACTTCCGCTTAATGATACCCGGAGCAATTTTTTCCACAGGGTAAACGTCGGCAGCTTCAATTTCACCTTTGCCGTCGATCGGCCGACCAAGGTTGTCAACAACACGACCAAGCATGTTTTCACCAACGGGAACGGAAAGCAGCTTGCCGGTCGTCTTACACTCGTGCCCTTGGGCGACATGAGTCGAATCACCGAGAAGCACCACACCGACCTCACCTTCCTCAAGGTTGAGGGCCAGACCGAACAGGCCGCCGCCGAAGTCGATCATCTCGTTGAGTTGCACATCGCTGAGACCTTCCACGCGGGCGACACCGTCACCAATTTCACGGACCGTTCCGACGTTGCTTTTTTCCACCGACGATGAAACGTTGGCGATTTGTTCTTCGATTTCCTGGAGGATGCTGCTCATGGCTAGTTAATTTAGAAGTTGGCTGTTAAAAATAGGGTAAAATTGAAAAAATGGATTTTAGAATGCTTCAGCGAGGCGGTTGAGGCGCGATTGCACACTGCCATCGAGCACGTCGTTACCGACTCGAATACGCAGACCACCCAAAAGGGAGGCATCGGTGCGGTAAACAAAACTCAAACCTTCACCGTAAGTTTGCGTCAGATCTTTCTCGATCTGAACCCGGGTCGGAGTATCAAGCTCGACCGCGCTTTCAATCACCGCGCGGCGGCTTTCGACGTCCAGACGCACCAGACGCTTCAGGGCATGAAGGATTCCGCGGTAGCCCCGTGGCTTTTGATCCACAATTTTCTGGATGGCTGAACGAAGAAGCTCTTCGTCTACTCTGCCTTCCGCTGTGCAGAGACGGAAAATCCGTCTGGCGTCACGGGCTGCGTCCTTGGAAACTTTCACTGTGCGTTATCCGTTAAATGGTTATCAGTGCGCGGGAGACTAGCTTTCGACAGCAGTGAGGGCCTCGTCGTTGATTCGTTTCTGATCGACATCGGTCAGCACCTTGCCGGTGACATTGGCTGTTGTTGCAGCCACCAATCGACCGAATTCCTGCTTGAGCTCGGCAGACATTGCCTTGCGCTCTGCTTTGGCGGCCTCGTCGGCCTTGGCCAGGATTTGCTGGGCTGAAGCCACGGCCTCCTGGGCCTTCTTCTCGGAAAGGGCCGCAGCGCTCTCCTTGGCTTCGTTGATCAGGCGTTGAGCCGAAGCATTGGCTTCATCCAAGGCTTCCTGGGTGCGCTGCTCACTTTCAGCGAGCTGCTGTTCAATGCGCTTCAGCTTTTCTTCACCTTCAGCGATACGTGCGCGTCGCTGTTCAAGCATCTGCTGGACCGGACCGAAGGCGAATTTCTTCAGCACAAAAATCACGATGACAAAGTTGATGAACTGAGCAGTCAACAAAGCCGGATGCACTCCGAAGGTGTCAAAAAATCCCTGCTCTGCACCGGCGTCCGTGGCCGCTGCCAAAAATGTTGTAAAATTGATCATGTTTTTTGTGGAAGTGGTTTTTAAAGTCGGGGTGCCGCCGCAAAACGGGTGGCGACACCCTGACTGGTGATGTTTTTATCGCTCCTATTAAAGACCGGCGGCGAACACGGTGATAATGAAGAGACCCTCGATGAGAGCGGCCAAAATAATGGCGATGGTCAGAACCTGACCGGAGGCTCCGGGGTTACGTCCGGTTGCTTCAGCGGCCTTGGAGCCGAGAATTCCGATACCGAGTCCGCAACCAAGGGCTGCAAGGGCAACTGCGAATGCTTTAGTGAATCCCATAATATTAGTTGGTTATTTGTTGTTTGTGTTGTTTTCGAAAGCCCCCACCGTCTTTGCTATGGTCAGACTCCAAAAGTGTTGTTGAAGTGTTATTGAAAAATTTAGTGTTCTTCGGCGTGCTCACCGTGGTCGTCGTGTTCGCAGATCAGCTTGAGGAAGACCGCACTCAGCAGAGTGAAGACCAGCGCCTGCACCAGACCGACGAGCAATTCCATGAACATAAAGGGAAGAGCAGGCAGAAATGCCAACCACTCGTGAATCCCCGTCTTACCGAGATACGCCAAACCCTCCAAGGTCTGCTCACCACCATAGATGTTACCAAATAAACGGAAGGTCAACGCAATCGGACGAATACCAATGGAAACCACCTCGAGAATACCCACCAGGAAGAAAATCACAATCATCCCCACCTTCATGGCTCCCTTGAAATCCCCCTTGGGTGCAAAAATGTGGGCGAGGAAATCTTTCAGGCTGTTCTCGGTCAGCGCCCAGTAGAACCAGAGAATTGCAAAGGTAAAGGACATGGCAGCAGTCATATTAAGATCCGCGTTACCACCACGCAACAACCCAACCCAGTGACCATTTTCATCATAGCGACCAATGGTGCCGACACCCGGAATCAATCCCAGATAGTTCACCGTCACGATCAACAAAAAGGTGCCACCGAAAAACCAAAAGGTGCGTTTCACCAGATGATCCCCGAGGATCTTGCCAAAGAAATCATACAGCGACTCAATCAACCACTCGGCAAAGTTCTGAATCCCGGTGGGAATCATCGCCATTTTTTTAGTCGCAGCCTTGCAAAATAGGAAAATCAAAATGGCCGCAATCCAGACCATGATCATCGAGTTGGTCACCCAGAAAAACGGAGTGCCATCAAATGGCGATTCAGCCTTCAGAGGCAACACATGCGCTTCTCCGGCGGCACTTGCTACACCGGGTAGAAAAAGAAGAAAAAAAAGTGTCGATATGAGAGAGCGAAATGCCATGGATCGTGTGCCGAACCTTTGTCGGTGGGCGGGGGCTATATCGTTTTGACCGAGGCTTCGCAAGTCTATTTGTGAAAAAATGTGCGGTGTATTTGTCATAATCCGGTCAGTGCCTGTTTTTCTATTGCAACATTCTAACATCATCACCAGCAACTCCATAATCAAACACCTTTTCAAAATCACCCGAATCCAAGGCCTGCCCGATCAGATCCTCCGCCGATATACACATCCTTCCACTATGCCGCTCCAAGGTAAAACGTATCGGACCGACACTATGAAATCCGCGGTAAATCAGCTCGGTGCAAGCCAAGCGCTCAGCCATACAAAAATCGAAGCTGAAATCGTAGAGTTTTCCCGCATGCGCCATCGCCCGCTGCAAGGCTTCACTCAAATCCTTCCGGCCCAACTTTGGCCGCAACACCATCAAGGCGTCCACCTGCATGGTGTCGTCCATGGGACGGAACAACACGCCATCTTTTTTTGCCTCTAGAAAACAGGTTTCATCCCGGCAACACCAGCATTCACCCACTCGTGACGACACGCATGGCACCCCGAGTTCCTGCCGCTCCTCCACCGAGCCAATATACAGCGCTACATGAGGCCAATAGCCAGGGAGAAACAGATTGCTCATCGCATCATCGTGACGCGTCACCAACACATCCCCAGGCTCCATCAATGGCCGAACCCGCCTCATCACCTCGGGCGTCACCCGCTTCCCCTGCCCCATCGGCTTAACAAAGGGTTGCCTCAACTCCGCTATGGTACTCCCACTCAGCTTGAACATGTGAAACATCACCTGCTGATACCCCGATACGTGACGCCGGACAAACGAGTGAAGACTATAGTCGAGCTTACGTTTGAGGTAATCGCGTTTCCGGTATTGCAAAAACGGCTCTTCCGCACGCAACAGCGGGACCAACTCTCCCACCACCTCATCATCCGCCATCGCGATAATGTCATCCTTGTGGACTTCACAAAACAACAAAGCCTCGTGAAATCTCCACATCCGGCGCGTCGAACCCAGTTTCTTATATACCTCGGTAAAACTCTTACGCGGAATCCCACAGCCCGACTCCGCTTCGTCCAGCTTCTTCCAAACCACCGGCCGTTTCGCCGCCAAATCCACCACATACGTCCCCATGCGAACCAACACCGATGCAGCCGTAAACCCCACCACAAACGCACGCAAACACTGCCGCCAAACCTCCACTCCGAGCTCATCCGCATCCCCCGTCCGACCATCCACCATGCCATACACCGGCTGCATCGCATCAATCGCCTCCAACATCAACACCCGCACCCCCAAATACCGCGCAAACATCGCCCGCACCCGCTCATCCTCATCAGGTAAAAAATACCCCCGCTGCTGCGCAGCCTCGGCATCCCGTAACTCACGATCAATCATCTCACGCGTCGGCGCCGCCATCACCAACGCTCTGACCGACCTCGCCGAATTCCGAATCGCCTCATCCGCACTCCTCTGCATGTCACCTATCTGCCACAAGCCAAAATCCTCGTCAACCATTGATTATCAAGGAAAAAGGCCAACTCTAACAATATCTAACACTTGAAACCTACTGAAAAACAAGCGATTAAGCTAATCAACTATTCGAATCTGGCAAGAAAAAAATCGCTGGAAGTCGCATAAATACTAGGAAAAAAGATGATTATTTAACTTTACATAATCATCTATTTATGGGAAAAGCTTTTCCGTTATGAATAAATCCGAACTCGTCGAAGCCATTCAGAAGTCCCTCGGAGCAGATGCCACCAAACGCTCTGCTGAAGATGCCCTTACCGCAGTCCTTGAAGGAATCGCCAAAGGCGTCAAAAAAGACGGCAAAGTCCAACTCATTGGTTTTGGAACCTTCTCCGTGAAGAAGCGTGCAGCTCGTCAGGGCCGCAACCCTAAGACTGGTGAAGCCATGAAGATCAAAGCATCCAAGACTGTTGGATTCAAGTGCTCTTCCAGCCTCAAGGACTCCCTCTAGGACCCGCTGAACGGCTAAATATAGTTAACATATATTAACCCAAATACACTTATGACCCGGCTCATTCACGAGTCGGGTCTTTTTTGTACCCCACTGTCCTCTATCCTCTATCCTCTATCCTCTATCCTCTATCCTCTATCCTCTATCCTCTATCCTCTATCCTCTATCCTCTATCCTCTATCCTCTATCCTCTATCCTCCATCCTCCATCCTCCATCCTCCATCCTCCATCCTCCATCCTCCATCTTCCATCTTGTATCTTCCCATCTTGCATCCTAGTCTCACACCATGCTTCTACGCGCACTCGGACGCCCCGCCATGGATTTTATCAATTACCTTGGCGAGTTGTCCGTGCTTTGTGCCCAGATGGCAGAGTCCATGCTCATCGGTAAAAAACGCTGGTATCTCTTCATGCAGCAAATTGTCGAAATCGGCTTTAAATCTCAGCCGGTGGTCATCATCACCGGTGCCTTTGTCGGGGCTGTCCTCGCCGCACAAGGGCTGTTCCAGCTCAGCGGCCTGAAAATGGAAACCATGGGTGGAGCCCTGGTCAGCGTCGGCATGCTTCGAGAACTCGGGCCAGCCCTTACCGGCGTTATGCTCGCCGGCCGGGTCGGAGCATCCATGGCAGCGGAAATTGGCACCATGAGGGTCACTGAGCAAATTGACGCCCTGCGCTCGATGAGCGTCCACCCGATTGATTACCTCGTCGCACCACGGCTCACCGCCATGGTCATTTCCGTGCCCCTCTTGATCACCGAAGCCGCTGCCTTTGGTATCGCAGCCAGTTGGGTGGTGGGCACCCAGGTGTTTGGCGTCTCGGAAGCCTGGTGGGCCCAACACACTCGCGATCACACCGCTCTGGCAGATATCTACATCTCGCTCATCAAAGGTTTTGCCTTTGGTTTATTAATCGTCCTGATCTCCTGTCACCAAGGGCTCAAGGCAAAGGATGGAGCCGTTGGCGTTGGCCAGGGCACCACCCGCGCCATGGTCTATTCCTCACTCGCCATCCTGATCACCAATTTTTTCCTGACGATGCTGCTCAATCTCGTCTTCCCCATCGGGCTCGCCGGCTAAACCTACGCCCAAGGGAATAAGCACCCTTGCCAAAGCCTCCTACCCCCACTATGAAAAACTCCCGAATCACTATCCTGCCCATGCTCCTCCTGGCCGCCGCGTGCACCGCCTGGATCCTGCAGGCGCAAACAGCAAAAAAACAAACACCGATGACTGAACTCAATACCGCTCCAGAACAACCGGAAAAAACCGTCACCAAAACCGACGCCGAATGGAAAAAACAACTCACCCCGGAGCAATATCGGATTGCGCGCCAAGCCGGCACCGAAGCCCCGGATGGAGAAATTTACAAACAGTTCAAAAAACAAGGCTCAGGCACCTACTACTGCGCCGCCTGCAATGCCGAACTCTTTAGCTCCAAGGAAAAATTCGATTCCCGCTGTGGCTGGCCGTCATTCTATGACCCATCCAAGGCCAAAAATGTCAAATCCCTGCCGGATCCGGACGGGCGCAGGGTGGAAGTGCGCTGCAACGTCTGTGATTCCCACCTCGGCCACGTCTTCACCGGTGAAGGCTTCGACACCCCGACCGACCAGCGTTACTGCATCAACGGCACCGTGCTGAAATTCGTTCCGGAAAAAGCCGCCGAAACAAAAAAGCAGTAACATTCAATCGGAGGCTCCCATCAACAGGCAGCATCCGGATCACCTGCCAAGATCAGGAGGCGATATAATTGCGCAAAAAGCGCCCGCTCTGGCGCAGGGAAGCCTTCCGGGTTTCCTCTGTCGCCTCATAGGCCCGGTCCTCCACCTCGATGCAAACCGGCCCGTCATAGCCGGTGTCAGTTAGTACCGAAAAAAAGCGTCCCCAGTCGATCTCACCCAAGCCCGGCAACTTTGGGCAATGATAGGCATTAGGCGGAGCCAGGATCCCAACCTCATTCAGACGATCCCGGTCGATCCTGACATCCTTGGCATGGATATGAAAAATTTTCGAAGCAAACTCCTTTATGGGCTGAACCGGATCCATCTGCTGCCAGACGAAGTGGGACGGATCATAGTTCAAGCCAAACGAATCACTGGGGATACGGGCAAACATTTCCCGCCAAATCGCCGGCGACACCGCTAGGTTTTTGCCTCCAGGATACTCGTCCTCGGTAAAAAACATCGGACAGTTTTCAATCCCGATCCGCACACCCTTCGATTCAGCATACTCGACAATCGAAGGCCAGCGCTGATCAAAGAGTTTCCAGTTTTCTTCCTGACTCAACGAAGGATCCCGGCCAATAAAAGTATTCACTTGGTTCAAGCCCAACATGGCCGAAGCATCGATCACCTTGTGCAAATGATGGATGTAAACCGAAGCCTCTTCCTGGTCCGCAGCGAGTGGGTTCGGGTAATATCCCAGACCAGACAGCGACACTCCGTATTTTTTAACCAAGAGAAGAATCCCATCGGCATCCTTCTGGGTAAAATCAGCGACATCAATATGAGTCACTCCGGCGTAACGCCTGACCTCCTTCTGGCAGGGCCAACACATCGGCTCCAAAGTGTCAAAATCGTTTTCGGAGGCAAAAGCGAGCAATTCCTCCAGGCTGAGGTCGGGTAAAATGGCAGAGACAAATCCTAGTTTCATAATCAATCCTGATGCAGTGGACCATGAGGTAATGACTTCGGCAAGTCCATCTGTCATTCTTGTTAAAAGCAGCAGCCCACTCTTCCGTTTTGGCTGGCACAGCGCAGATGGCAGAGAGAAATAACAGCCTGCGGCGCAGACAGGATTTATAAGATTATAGAGAGCCTGGCAGGCTCAGTAATGACGGATCACCGCTTTCTGGCTAACGCCTCCTCCGATACCTCATATCCTCCTGTAAATCCTCAAGCCATCCTGATCATCCTGTCTGCGCCGCAGGCATCATCAAGATAGCCTCACACTCAGCCCTCGGCCGATGAATAGTAATTTTCTTGCAACTATTTCTCAATAGGCGAGTTTTATCGGTCTGATCCTTATGAAACTCCCATCGATCATCTTCAAGCGCCAGAGCCTGCTTACCTTGGCTCTGACATCACTCGGCATCGCGGTGAGCGGGCCCCTCTTCGCCAAACCATTCACCCAGGACCAGGTTCGCAGCACCAGTCACTCGATCGACCAACTGGTCGCCAGCCACTTGCAATCCAAACAACTCAATGCCAATCCCGTAATCGATGACGCCAGTTTCGCGCGCCGCGCCTACGTCTCGATTGCTGGTAGGATTCCAACTGCGGAAGAAGCCGCTCGATTCATCGACGACCCCCAAATCAACAAAAGGCGTGAGCTGGTGGACTCTCTGATTCAATCACCCGGCTACCGGAGCCGGATGTTCAATTTCTGGGCCGATCTACTCCGGTTGCAAACCAACCAAGAGAAATTTGGTATCGGTTGGCACCTCTGGATCCAGGATGCGGTGAACAACAACATGCCCTACGACGAATTAGTCCGCAGCATGCTCGCCGCCGACGGCCTGGCAACCGAAAACCCGGCAGTGGGATACTATCTGCGCGACCGCAACATGCTCCTGGATAACGTCAGCAACACCGTCCAGGTCTTCCTCGGTAATCGCATCGGCTGCGCCCAATGCCATGACCACCCCTTCGACGACTGGACCCAAAAACAATACTACGAACTGGCCGCTTTCACCGGGGGGACCACCTACCGCAGCGACTCCGCCTCCAAGCGCCTGCGCGAACTGACCGCCTACACCATGAAACAACAAGGGGTCACTCAACCAAGCGGCACGGGCAAACAACGCTCAAAACAAGCACGACGCAACCAAAACAAAGCACGACAAATCGCACGTGACTACGGCAATCTCTTTCGGGATTTCCGCAAAAATGCCATCGCAGATGATACCCGAAAACAGCTCCGCCTGCCTGACGATTACCACTACAACGACGGCAAACCCGGCGATCTGGTCGAAGCACAAACCATCTTCGGAGCCTCCCTCGACCACGTGGAGCCACAAGACCGCCGTCAGGCATTCGCCGGGTGGGTCACCTCAAGTGATAATCCGTATTTTACCAAAGTCATCGTCAACCGGCTCTGGGCCGAGGTTTTTGGTCGCGGTATCGTCGATCCTCTCGACGACTGGTCTGAAACCACACGCATTTCCCACCCGGAATTGCTCGATCTGCTCTGCCAGGTCATGAAGGCCACCGACTACGATGTGCAGCAGTTCATGCGCGTCCTCTACCACACCCGCCTGTTTGAAAGTGCTGCAGCCGCAACCGCTCCAGCACGAGGAAAAGCCTACGCCTTCCAAGGCCCGGTGCTCCGGCGAATGAGCGCCGAAGAACTGCACGATTCCTTTCTCGTCATGGAATACGGCAACCGCGACGACATCGTCAACCAGGCGCTCACCCGCCGATGGGACAGCTATAAAACGAGTGTCGACCAACTATTCAACATGCCCCTGCCCCAACTGGTCGCTCTGAATAAAGCCGTCGACGCCAACGAGAAAAAACTCCTCGCCGTCCGGAGCGAAGCAAAAAAAATCCGAGAACAAGCACTCAAAGCTAAAGCAGAAGGTGACGAGGAACGAGCCCGCAAACTTCAACAAAAAGCACGCGAAGTCTACTCCCGATCGAAGAAAATGGAACGTCAGGGTGGAGACGAACTCATGAGCATGGTCATGCAACGCAACCTGCGCGTCCGCGGCCAGCAATCACTTCGCGCATCCGAACAACCCGCCCCCTACAAAGCCGGAAGCTTTATGCGCCAATTCGGCTCATCCGATCGATTAACCCCCGACGCAGGAAGTGAAGATGCCTCGATCCCGCAGGCACTCACACTGCTCAATGGTCAGGAAATCAACCGGGTGACTGATGGCAGAGGCAAGCTGGCCAGCGCCCTGCGTGATGCCAAAACCGATGCCGATCGACTCGAGGTTCTCTTCCTCACCATGTACGGCTGCCGCCCCAACACCGAAGAACGCCAACAATACGAATCACTCACCTCCACCGCCGCCGAGCTCAGAACCCTGGCGAGAGCCATGATGAACTCCAAACGCTTCCTCTTCGTCCAGTAAAACCACCCATCACCCATTTTAAATCAGTAAACTCCCATGAACCCGAACCATCTCGACGAACTTTCCCGACGCGGATTTCTCGCCACCACAGCTAAAACCTGCTTCGGCCTGACCATCGGCGGTAGCGCCGCCCGCTTCTTCAGCCAACAAGCGGAAGCCGCCGATCCCGCAGTGCTCGCCAGCGGTGGAGGCACAGCCAAAAGCGTGATCTACCTGTTCATGTCCGGAGGCATGACCCACCTCGACACCTTCGACCCCAAACCTGAGGCCGGAAGTAATGTCATGGGAGAAACCAAAGCCATTTCCACGAATGTCGACGGCATTCAGCTCGGCCATTGCTTACCAAAACTCGCCCAGCAAATGGACCAAGTCGCACTCATCCGCTCCATGAGCACCACCCAGGGCGCCCACGCCCAGGGCCGATACTACATGCGCACCGGATACGCCCAACGCTCAAGTATCGTCCACCCGGCACCCGGTGCCTGGGTAGAACGCCTGAGCGACCCGACCCGACAAAACCAACCATCCACCGACATCCCCAGCTACATCACCGTCAACTGCGGCAGCGGCCACCCCGGAGCCGGCTTCATGGAAGCCCGATACGCCCCCCTCCCGATCGGCGATGCCAGCACCGGCCTGCAAAACAGCCTGCGCCGCGGACTGAGTGAACAACACTTCGATCAACAACTCGCACTACGCCAACAACTCGACGCCGACTTCGACGCCCGCTACCTCAAAGGACAAAAAAAAGTCCGCGCCTACAACGAGGCCTTCGACGCCGCCGTTAAACTCATGCGTAGCAAAGACCTCGAAGCCTTCGACCTCAGCAAGGAAAGTCAAGCCGCCCACAAACTCTACGGCCCAAGCTCCTTTTCCAAAGGCGTGCTCCTCGCCCGCCGACTGGTCGAACGCGGCGTCCGCTTCATCGAAGTCGAATACGGTGGCTTCGACTGGCACGCCGACAACTTCGGCCTGATGGAAGAAAAAATCCCCACCCTCGACCAAGCACTCGCCGCCCTGTTACACGACCTCAAACTCAAAGGGCTGCTCGACAGCACGCTGGTTGTGCTCGGTACCGAGTTCGGACGCTCCCCAAAAATCAATGAAAACGCTGGCCGGAACCACTACCCGAAAGCCTTCTCCTGCCTCATGGCCGGCGGCGGCATCCGTGGCGGCCAAACCTACGGAGCCACCGATGCCAAAGGCGGCAGCGTCACCGAGGGCAAAATCAATGCCCAACACTTCAACGCCACCATCGCTCACGCACTTGGACTCCCCCACGATCAAATCATTTACTCCGAATCCAAACGCCCATTCCGCATGGGAGGCCGCGAAGGTAAACCCCTGACCCAGCTGTTTACCTAAACCACCCGCAGGCAGAGCCCACAAGCGATCCATCCACAGCCCCACCCACAGACCCCACCCGGTCAAAGCAGATTCGAAGGCAGCTGCTGGCTATCCTCCAGACCACTGTCACCTGCGACACGCTCATCGTCCCCTGACACTTCCGGAGTCGCCAAATCAGGGGCCTCCATATCAGGATCCTCCCACCCGGCATCCCGTGACTTGCGCCTTTTGCTCTGTTTCCGCAGCGGATGCTTCGCGCGTCCAGTCAAGGACTCCACTTGAGCCTCCCTCACCGTGGCATTCATCTGCACACTGCTTCCCCGCAAGATCAATTCCAACTCCCCCAACTCCGGCAGACAAATAACCCACTGCCGCAAAGCCGTAGCCTGCAGGCTACCATCAAGCACCGCCGGCCCAAGCCCGTAATACACCTTCCGACCACGCTTCCGTCGTGCCACCAGACCCACCCGCTCCATCACCTTAAGCTGCTTCGACACATTGTATTGCCGCTCCCGCAAGACCTTCACCCATTGGCTCACGGACCACCCCCGCTCTCCGACCCCCTCGGCATCCCCAGCCAGCATCAGCCGCAAAATCCGTAACCGCGCCGGATCCGACAAAGCTTTACACTGCTCAACCATGGAAAACAACTCACTCATACATGCTTACATGCGCATATATATCTAAATAATGATAAAAGTGAAGCAGAAACCATCTTCCATCTTCCATGCCGCACTTGACTCATTATGCCCTTGCGTAATGACATCATACACGCAGCATATCGCGCATGCGTTTCTACAGTACCAACACCCCTGACACCTTGGTTGATTTTGGTGAGGCGGTTCTCCGTTCCCTCCCTGCGGACAATGGACTCTACATGCCCGAAACCATTATTCCTCTCGACGATGCTTTCTGGAAGAGCTGGAAATCCATGAGCTTTTCCGACATGGCATACGAAGTGGTCTCCACTCTCTTACAGGGCGCGATTCCAACCGAAGATTTACGCAACATCATCGACGACGCCCTGAATTTCCCAGCCCCAACGGTCCGGCTTGACGACCAGCACCACGTGTTGGAGCTCTTCCATGGCCCCACCCTCGCATTCAAAGACTTTGGGGCCCGATTTATGGCCCGGGTCATGGCCTGGCTTACCCGCAATTCAGATGACCCCCTGACTGTGCTCGTTGCAACTTCGGGTGACACCGGAGGCGCCGTCGCCAGTGCCTTCCATCACGTCGAAGGCACCCGGGTCGTGATTCTCTACCCGTCCGGAAAAGTCAGTGGTCTGCAGGAAAAACAACTGACCGCACTCGGAGGCAACATCACAGCCCTGGAGGTCGACGGCAGCTTTGACGATTGCCAGCACATGGTAAAATCCGCCTTCCTCGACCAGGAAACGGCCCGCAAACACAACCTGACTTCGGCCAATTCCATCAATATCACCCGTCTGATCCCCCAGATGCTTTACTATTTCGAATCGGCCCGCCAGTTCGATACCCCTCCTGTGTTTGTTATCCCGAGCGGTAACTTCGGCAACCTGACGGCCTGCCTGATCGCCATGAACATGGGACTTCAGGTCAAGCAACTGGTCGCCGCCACCAACGTCAACGACGTCGTCCCGGAATACCTCGCCAGTGCAACCTATAACCCACGCCCCTCGGTGCCCACGCTCTCCAATGCCATGGACGTTGGAGCTCCGAGCAATTTCACCCGGATGCTGGAACTCTTTGGCAACGACTGGGGAGCCATGACCGAAACTGTCAGCGGCTTCGCCTTTGACGACCAGGAAACCCGTGATGCCATGCGGCAGGTGCACGAACAATACGGCTACACCATCGACCCCCACGGTGCCGTCGGCTACCTCGCCTCCGAGGCCTGGCTCACCGCCCACCCCGAAGATACCACCATCATCCTCGAAACCGCCCACCCCGCCAAGTTCCCCGAAACCGTCGGCGAAGAACTCGGCGCAAATGCAGTCGAAATCCCGGAACGTCTGGCCTGCCTGGCGAATGAGCCCAAAGTCTCCATCCCCATGGCCGCCAAACCCCAGGCCCTGATCGACTGGTTACAGGCGTAAAGCACGCTCGCTCCCCGAAAAGTGGTCGGTCCAACCGATCACTGTGCAGAACTCGACACGACACGCGTCAATCCGTACTCTTTGGATCATGAAACGATCCATCTTTACGGCCACTCTGGTATCTTCACTTCTTACCATTGGGGCCAGCCTGAATGCGGCGGTGCGCCCCAACATCCTGTTTATAGCCATCGATGACATGCGCCCCGAGATCGGCTGTTACGGGGCCTCTCACGTCAAGACACCCCACATGAATAAGTTGGCGGCCGAGGGCGTGCTGTTTCAGCGTGCCTATTGCCAACAAGCCATTTGCGGTCCATCCCGGGCAAGCATTCTCACAGGGATGCGCCCGGACACCATTGGCGTGCATGGTAACCACAGCCACTACCGGGACAAAAAAAAGAACCTGCTGACTTTGCCTCAATTTTTTAAAACCAAAGGCTACTATGCGGCGGCCTGCGGTAAAATAAACCACGGAGTGTTCCCCAAAGGCAAAGCCCCGAAGTGGGACACCATGGGAGACCCGGAAAGCTGGAGTGTCCCGGCATTCCGCCCGGGACCTCGCTATTATTACACCGAGACCGGTATCAAGGCTGCCCAGAAGGTCTTTAAAAAACGCTTCCCTCAACGCCCCTTGGATGAGTGGGATCAATACCTGAGCTTCGGACCACTAACGGAAGCTCCGGACGTCGAAGACCATGTTCTCTACGATGGTCAAGTGGCAGACAGGGCGGTCAAATATTTACGCGAGTTTGGCAAGGACAAGGATCAACCGTTTTTCCTCGCTGTAGGCATGATCAAACCTCATTCACCCTATATTGCTCCGAAAAAATACTGGGGCCTTTACCAACGGGATCAGATCAACTTGGCACCCAACCCTGATTTTCCGAAAAATGCCCCGAGCTATGCCGGACATTCCTCGGGAGAAAAACGCCGCTACACCGATCAGAAAAAAAGAGGAGCCTTCACCCCGGAAGACCAGCGCAAAACCAAACACGCCTACTACGCCTGCATCAGCTATATCGACGCCCAAATTGGCAAGGTTTTACAAGAGCTTGAAAACCAAGGGCTGAAAAACAACACCATCGTCATCCTCTGGAGCGATCACGGTTACCACCTAGGAGAGCAAAATCTCTGGGGAAAAACCACCAATTACGAGTTGGACACCCGGGTGGCTCTGATATGCCGGGCTCCAGGGAAAAAAGGCAACGGCCAACCGTCCCCAGCCTTGGTCGAATTGGTGGACATGTACCCGACGCTCGTGTCCCTCGCTGGGTTCGATGTCCCAAACGTCTGCGAGGGCAAAGACTTCTCGCCCGTCTTGGAGGAACCGACCCGGGCGTGGAAACCGGCTGCGTTTTCACAATATCCCCGAGGAAAGCTCAAAGGCTACGCCATGGCAACCCACCATTTCCGCTACATCGAATGGATCGCCGCCGATGGCAGCATCGCATCCCGCGAACTCTACGATCACCGCAATGATCCGATGGAAACGGTCAACGTCGCCAACCAAGCCCCATATGCCGAAGATGTCGCCCGCCTATCCAAGCTGCTGGATCGCGGACAAGGGTGGAAAAAGATGCAATAGCATTGGACCATCCACCCCTCGAGCCTGCGCCGCATCCCAGTAATCTCCCTTTATGTGAAAAAATCTGACAGCCTGCCTGTACTTTTCCTGTTGATGCCTGCTTCTTAAAATGGCATGGTGCTAAGCTTATGATGGATGTCCGACATAGCCTTAGCCCACGCCGCAGGGTGCTGACCTTACTCACCCTGTTGCTGGTGACGTCTACCAGCATCCCCGCGATGGCAGCCCCGGATTCCGGACCAGAAAAAAAAGAAACCGTCAGTGAAGAACAGTTGCTGCACGCTGCACGGCAAATCGACCTGAAAATTGCCAAACTTTACAAAAAGAAAAAACTCACCGTCCCGGCAGATGCCACCGACCCCGTCTTTTTACGGCGCAGTTTCCTACTCGTGGCCGGCCGCATCCCAAGCGTAGAGGAGGCCCGGACCTTTCTGGAGTCGGACGACACCAACAAACGTCAACTCCTCATCCGCTACCTGGTCAACTCTCCCGGCTACGACAGCCATATGGGCAACTGGCTACTTGACCGACTCCGGATCCGTGAACAGTTCGAAAACGGGCGCTCATCCACGCCCTACATGCAATGGATCCGCAAAGCCGTGCGTGAAAACCTTCCCTACGATGAATTGGTCCGGCAACTGCTCTCCGCCGAAGGAGCCATCTGGCAAAACGGGGCCGTCGGCTACTACATCCGCGACAAGGGAATGCCTCTCGACAACATGGCACATACCATGCGCCTCTTCCTCGGCACCCGCATGGAATGTGCCCAGTGCCACGACCACCCGTTCGATGAGTGGGAACGCATGGACTTCTACCAGCTTGCCGCCTTTACCAGTGGCCAATCGGAAATCAACCGCGGTGTTTGGAGCTCGCTCTGGAAAGAAATCCGTGACGCCAAAGAAGAGCGCAGCCCGCTCGGCAGAATGGTCCGGTTTTTAGGCGACGAAGTCTACTACCCCAGTCTGAGCGGGGCAGGCAAAGGCCGGATCCAACTCCCCGGCGACTACCAATACGGCGACGGCGACCCGGGCGAGTGGGTGGGCGCCCGCACCCCGCATAACAAAACCTTCGGCAAAAGCACCCGCATGTCCAAACGCCGCGACAGCGACGATGGCCTGGAGCGTTTTTCCACCTGGGTCACCCACCCCGACAACGAGCGCTTTGCCACCATCATCACCAACCGGATGTGGAACCGGATTATCGGCACGCCGCTATTCGATCCCGTCGACGAATATGTCCCCCCTGAAGACACCAGCTCACCTGAACTCACCCGCTATTTGGTGGATTTGATGCAGGAGCTGCACTTCGACCTCAAAGCCTTCCAACACGTGCTTCTGCTCACCCGGGTTTACGCACTGGAATCCGTCAACCACAAGCCGGCGCCCGGTGAAAAGCCCCTGTTCAACGGCAGAACCATGAAACGCATGAACGCCGAGCAATATTGGGATTCGCTGGTCACCCTGATCGCCGGCAACCCGGACAAACTCCCACTCCGCAACGAGTCCGATGCCATCTATTACGGCGGCCGGCCGGTTCTGATCGGCAGCCTGTCCATGCCCGAGCTACAACAAGAAGTCCTCGCCCTCGAATCTCCGGCGAAACTCCGCCGCTACGCCCAACAACTGCTGCAGCGGATCGATGATCAGAAAAACGACCAGTCTGCGCCTTCGATGATGAAAAAACGTCGGGGCGGACGCGGTGCCCTGTCCGGAATCGCCCGTGCATCCGAACTGCCATCACCCGCCCCCAAAGGCCACGTCCTCCAGATTTTTGGCCAGTCCGACCGCATCCTGCTCGACTCCGCCAGCATCGAAGCCAATGCCACCCAAGTGCTCGCCATGCTCAACGGCGAGGTAGAACGTCTGGTGGTTGCCAACGACCAGGCCCACATCCACAGCCAGTCCCGCGGCTCGGCCCGGGACCGGATCCGCTCACTCTTCTTTGGCACCTTGTCCCGGCCACCCCGACTCGCTGAGATGAAGCTCATGGAAAAGGAAATGGCCACCCGTGGAGATGCGGGATTCCGCAACATCCTCTCCGCCTTGATCAACACCCGCGAATTCATTTTTATCCCATGAAACAACCACTACCCCACTCCCGGCAAGCCGACGAAATCACCCGGCGCCACTTCATCGCTCACGCCGCCCGCACCTACCTCGGCGTCGGCCTGATGCCAGTGCTCGGTGGCGGACTCAGCCCCAGCAGCCAGGCCGCAGCCGAGACGACCAAGCCTGCCGACTCATCCGCTGAAGCCGTCATTTTCCTCAATATGAGTGGCGGCATGAGCCACATCGACACCTTTGACGTCAAACCTAGTAAAAAAAGTATCCAAGGCCCGGTTTCCGCAATCAAAACCAATGCCGACGGCATCCAAATCAGTGAGTATCTGCCAAAAACCGCCGAGGTCATGGATAAAATCTGTATCATCCGCTCGATGAGTTCCATCAACGGAGCCCACGACCGCGGCCAATACGTGCTCCACCGCAGCTACGCACCACGCGGAACCATCGTACACCCGACACTCGGAGCCTGGACAATGAAACTCAAAGGACGAAAAAATAAAGAAATCCCCGGCTTTGTCACCGTCGGTGGCGGTGCCGCCAATGCCTCAGCCGGCTTCTTTGGCGTCAAATACGCCGGCGTACCGCTCGGCCGACCGGATGAAGGGCTCAAGGACAGCACCCGTGCCGATACCGTTGCTGAACAGGATTTCGACCGCCGACTCCAACTTGCCGACGCCCTGAACCAAGAGTTCCATCGTCAACACCGCAATGTTGAAACCGAAGCTTACGACGAACTATATAAAGAAGCGGTGCGCCTGATGCGCAGCGAAGACCTGGTTGCCTTTGACATCAGCAAGGAGCCGCAACAATCGCGCCAGGCCTACGGAAACAACGCCTTTGGCCAAGGTTGCCTGCTCGCCCGTCGACTCGTGGAACACGGCGTGCGCTACGTCGAAGTCAACCTGGGCGGCTGGGACACCCACTACGATAACTTCACCGCGGTCGAAGCCCGCTGCCAGGTCCTCGACCGCGCCTACGCTACCCTCCTGCTCGAGCTCGAGGCCAAAGGCTTGCTCGACAGCACCATCGTTGCTCTCAGCACCGAGTTCGGTCGATCCCCGGAGATCGTCGCCGAGCACAACAGCGGGCGCGACCACCACCCGACAGCCTTTTCCAGCCTGCTTGCCGGTGGAGGCATCAAGGGAGGCATCGTACATGGCCAGACCGACTCCAAAGGTGCACGGGTCAAAAAAGACAAGGTCGGCATCGAGGACTTTAATGCCACGATCGCCCACGCGCTCGGCATGGACACCAGCGCCGTGCTGCTCTCCCCCTCAGGCCGCCCGTTCCAGGTTGCCCACAAAGGAAAACCTGTCAAAGCCATCCTCTCCTGACCCCACCGCTATAGAGCGGGGGCTTCCCGGTCCCCGACTGGATAATGAGCAGAGAGTCGGCCGCTGAAACCGGGCGGTATAAATCCACACCCTGAGGACAAAAGGTCATTTGAAAATCAAATCATGATTTTTTGTGATTTTTCCCTTGTCAGGATGAGCCAGCAGACGTAAGAACTCCCCGCCCTGCAAAGGAGCGCTGCTCCGGCTGACCACCGGACAGGAAAAACAAACCGATTCGTATCAATCGATACCAATCAACAATGGGTAGGTGGCCGAGTGGTTAAAGGCGGCAGACTGTAAATCTGCTCTCGTATGAGTACACTGGTTCGAATCCAGTCCTGCCCACCATCTTTCGAAAAGGCTCAGAGTTTTTACTCTGGGCCTTTTTTTGTGGGCAGGACTGGATGAGAACGCAGTTCGAGCGCACAACGAAGTGTCGTGGATCACGACATCAAAAGCTTAACAAAATCCGGAGGGGGATTTTGCATACTAGCACAGCCAGAGCGCAGCGACGGCAATCAAGAACCTCGCAACACATTTACAATGAAGGGTTTAAGTCGATCTGAAACTCCTTTTTTGTTGTTAGCGGATAAGCCGTTTGTGCCACTTTTGTGCCATTTTTTAAGTCCTGCATTCAACTACTCAAATTTACTAGTGTCTACTCCGTGCCGTTCGGCCACGGCAATGACTTCGAACCAAGTGTCTGATATTGTCCATCGGCTTCCCCCCGCATCTATCTTCTCGCTCAGCCCACCGTCAAGATCACCATCAAGCCCCCTAATAAAGGCCTCAAGGGCTGCTTCCATAACTCCAGACTGCCTCTGAACTAATATCGACGCTTTCGCCGAAATCTTTTTATGCCCTGAAAAAGCCGATCTAAAATCTTCCAGGAATCTACATCAAAGCTTTAGAAGTTAAGCAATAAACAACCATGCTCTTAACTAACTATAACCAAGAGCTTCAAGAGTATCCTCAAGTTCACTCATTTGAGGGTCTAGCCATTGAGCGTAGTTTTGCCAACGTCCGACAGATTTGGAATGCACGGGCTCGCGGATCGCGGCATAAGTAGGTGACTGCACAACCTTTTCTGCAGCACGTTGAGCGGGGTTACCGCATTGTTCATGCCAATCCAGCCCGATGTGCCCCAAGGCACGCTTCACCTCTGGCTGGAAATTGCGGACGACATCCTCATACTTTAAAATGCATGCAGCCTCGGGTAGATTTTCACGCAGTTTGATCCATAGACCCAGTCGCTTTGCGACAAATTGAGCAGACGATTGCAAAGACAAATGACAGATCGCGTTATGGTTTGGTGGTAATGGCTGTGAGAAAATAGAAATCAAAATATCGCGTGGGTCTCGTAAGGCCATGAGGATGCGCGCCTCGGGTAACACGCGTATGACACTTGGAAGAAGCTGTAATAAATCAGGGTTTTTATCAATCACCATGCGTCCGTTTGTTTTTTCCCCCAAAGCAAGCTCAATGAAAGTGCGATAAACGCGTCGGTATTTCATGAGTTGTGGTTTGGTGAGTTCATCTAAGATATGAGATTGAGGCATGCCGCCCGGCTTTCCTTCAAACAACGGACCGTGAACTGTGGCACTGAATATGCTGGTTTCTTCCGCTGAAATAGCGTCTGGATGAGCGTCCAGAGCTTGTTCTAGCAGGGTAGTTCCGCTTCGAGGGTGACCCGCTAGAATGGTCAATCGCTGTTGATGGGGGAGGCTTTTTGCACCTTGCAACCAATGGCTTAAATGATTGTTGGTTAGAGAGTCGAAGACACGGTCAGGATGATGGATAATGAATTGAGCCTGTTTTTGATAGAGTGCATAATTGCCATCCGTCGGGTAATACTGTTTGGCGGTTTGCCAAGCCCGCATGGCATCTGCATACTCGCCAATCTTGTCGTGGATGTGGCCTTTTTCATACCATGCCCTGGCCGCTTCCCAATGCAGGGGCACTGACTTTTTATCCATGGATGCCAGCATCTGCAACGCTTGATCAAGCTGACCATTTTGGCGGGCAGCCGAAGCCGCAAGACGGTGTGCCGGAATCGAGTTCGGGTGATACTTGAGTATACGCTCCACCAGTTCTTGTACTTTTTCGAGTTGCCCAAGCCGCTCAAAGACATCGGCAAGTAGGAGTGGCGCGCGGATGTCATCTTTAGCCAATTGTGCATTGGCAAGTTCCAGAAATTCTACTGACTCTTGATAGCGGGAGTGCCTCGAAAGAGTAAACCCAATATCGAGTGCCACCTCGCCTATGTGTTCCTTGGTCAGGGATAGCGCGACTCGGAATGAACGCACAGCAAGTTGCCAATCATAGATGCCCAGTTGTTGTTTGGCTACTTCGACTAAAACCCTAGGTTGCCTAGTCGCTTTTGCTTGGCTGGCAAGTTTACGCAACCTGCGCATCGCAGACATCGCCTGACCATCGGCCGCGAGCTGCTGGCATTTCTGGAGTTCAAGAGTAAATTGCATGACGATAATCCGTGTGACTGCCCATAGAACAAAACACCCCAGCCGGAATTCGGCTAGGGTATTTTGAAGAGATTTGTTTTTTGTTAAAACTAACGCTTACGTCTCAAGGCAAAACCGAGAACCCCAAGACCCAGTAACGAGATACTCGAAGGCTCAGGGACTACGTTGATCTGAAAGCCGCCCGTGGCATCACTGTTCGGACCAAAAACAGTGTAGGTAATTTCACCACCTGTGGCGGTCACATTGTTGAAGGTTACGAACTGACTGGGATTGCTTGTGCTATTCCAGGTTTCCATACTGAGAGTCGTCCCGTTGACATCTACATCCGTGGCATCACCAGCTCCGATGACAGTGAGGTTATACAGTCCGCCCACTGTCAGACCTGAAATGGTAACACTGCCAATGCTGGTATTATTATTACTTGTAAAAAAGCCGTCACCGTTGGGTCCATTTGTTTTGGTATTGCCGAGACGGTTGTTGCCGTAGTTGTTGTAAGTGAAGTTAAATCCAGACCATGATACGTTCACACTTGTAGTACCTCCGGTAGAATCAAGCAGGCTGTTAAGACTCCCGGAAGTAGCATCGACTGTACCATTCCAAGTGTCGTTCCCAGCAGTGCCATCCACCCAATTAATGCTGTCGGCAGTAGCTGGTCCATTTGCAAGGTCACCATCGAAAGTTCTCGGTGTTGGTGCCGCTCCAATGCCCCCAGTACCGTCAAAATCGACGTTGACCAGCTGACCTGTGACGGTTGAGGCAGCCGTAGCGGAGACCGCGGAGTAGGCAAGAGCCGCTCCGGCGAAGGCTCCTGATTTAAGTAGATGATATTTACTATTCATTGGTATGACGGTTGTTTTTTATAATAGGAGCTATCATCCTGATCATAACGCAAAGTCATGTAAAGCATTCATTTAACAATAAAGTAGGTATTCCTCAGGGCTCCCTCACATTGGATCACGGGTAAAAGCGAACCATCAACCGAATCTTTTCATGAAATACCCGAGCTAGTCTCCGAGTTTGCCCCCTCTTTTCAACTTTTTTAACCGACCCTATAACCAAAAGATAGGGATAAAAGCGGACATGCTTGATAGGGTGCCAGTCTAAAATCGCACTCTCTCCAGCATTGCTCATTTACGGCGGCGCAAAATAAGAGCAAGTCCACCGAGCCCAAGAAGAGCGGAGGAAGAAGGCTCTGGAACAGTATCGACGGCAAAAGTCACACTCTCACTTTCTCCCCAATTCCAGTAATGACCAAACTCGAAAGTGACCGTTTTAGCAGCACCAGCGGTCGACCCATCTACCGTGTAGCTCAATTGATTCACATTGCCCGCACCATCATCCCCCATATCGAGTCCCTGCGCCACTTGAACTCCGTTAATAAGAATTCGAAAAGCATAATCATAGCCCGCGCCGCCACGTGCCGTATTAATGGTCGCATCCATTGTGATAGTATCACCCACCAGCAGGTCAGTTGCATGGTCACGAGATAAAGTCAGTGAGTTTGCTGACGATCCCGAGCCATAGCCATAAAGACGACCATTAAAGCCGAAGCCATTGGAGGAATTGTTTGTGACGGAAGTCCAACCGTTCCCAAGAAGAGCGTTACCAGCGTCAGAACCTGTGAGACCTGAAGTATAAGCGGTAAAGTCATCGGTAAAAACGGTAGCTGCTTGTGAGACCATAGCTGTGGCTACAAACAAACTGGCGGCGGTTATAATTTTCATATGAGTATTTTGTTAATGTTTAATCATAGAGAAAGAGCCTCAACAGGTCGTAGACCTATACTCATCTCGTAAGACAACCTATAATTTCAAAAAATAGAGGGCAAGCGAAAAAAAGGCGACCTTTTTTGGCTGTGTAGCCTCGTTGAAGCAGGCACCAAAAAATATAAAAGCGGTGCGCATGATGGGATCACGCGCACCGCTTGGGAAAATGGTATGAAGCTAAACCTGGAGAAGTGAGGCCAATCCCCCCTGGCTAAGCCGCAAAATATTAGACCTTGTAGTATTCCTCCCAGCCTTTGCGTGGTGGTGGGCCAATCAGGAGTTGGTTGGCAATTTTGTTATCGGGGATGGATTCGGTTTTGCGGTCGAATTTGAAGGAGGTTTTGAGGCGCTGGGCAATGCAGCCGAGGGTGAGCACCTTACTGAGTTCGCCACCAACGGCGAAGTTCGAGTTACAGGTCTTTTCTCCTTTGACACCGAGGGCGAAGTCCATGAAGTGGTTCGGTTTCCCCTTTTCGTAGCTAGGAAGTTTTCCGGCCTTCTCTGCGTGCTCGTTGTTCACCACGACCAAGGTTCCTGAATGGGATCCACCTTTGAACGCAACGCCATCGGCACGGTGGATACACTTGCCCGGAGGCAGGGACTTCACCTTGTTACCGCTGCCGCCTGACGGTGGCGCCGAGCTGCCGTCCGATTTCGTGCGGAGGAAGCCCTCGGGGAACTCGGGCAGGTTACCAACCCCTTCACTCCAGACGATGTCCATCGCCGGCATGGTTTTGCTGCGCTCGGGGAAGGAAAACTTCAGCGTCGAGCTCATAGGGAAGACGTAATCGTTGTGGCCCTTGATCATTTCCAAGGAGACCGACTCGGGCATGCCGAGCTTAAGGAACTGGTGCACGGAGTCGATGATGTGGGCTCCCCAGTCACCGAGTGCACCGTTACCGAAGTCATACCAACAACGCCAATCACCATTGATGTAGTCTTTGTGGAAAGGATGGAATGGCACCTGACCAAGCCAGGTATCCCAATCCATACCCTTGGGCATTTCCTCGGCTTTGTTCAGCCACTGCTCCCAGCTCATGCCTTTGGTGGGAACCTCACCATTCCATTTATGCCATCGACGGCCTTTGGTCATGTGGGCGTCCATACGAGTGATGTTGTTCATCACGCCGGAGTCAACCATGGCGCGGAATTGATAGTAATTGGAACCGGAGTGACCCTGGTTACCCATCTGGCAGGCCACTTTGTATTTGGCCTCGGCTTTCATCAAGAGGTCGCATTCCTGATAGGTGTGCGCCAGTGGTTTTTCCACGTAGACCCCCTTGCCCAGAGCCATCGCATGCATACAGATGGGGAAATGGGTGTGGTCCGGAGTGCCTACCGATACCGCATCGATTTCCTTTTCCATCTTATCGAACATCTTGCGGAAGTCGTGGAAACGGGCAACCTTCGGGTATTTTTTGAGAATCCGCTGAGTGTGGCTGTCTCCGATCTGGGTGTCGCAGAGGGCCACGACATTGAACATGCCGGTCTTCATCAGCTCATCGATGATTGCGCCAGCACGGTTCCCCACCCCGCAACAGGCAAGGTTGATGCGCTCGTTAGGTTTGATTTTTGCCGCCTTGGCAATGTAAGGGAAGGCAGAAAAGGCAGAGGCTCCAGCAGCCAGCCGGATGAAATCGCGTCGGGATGTATGTGTGTGTGACATGGTTATTCGATGGTTTGTTCGATGATTTGCTTAGATGGGGCCATCCCCCATACGAATCATACCCACAGGTACCTATCACACGATAAGGCGTCAAGGAGCGAGCCCCCACCCACTGTCCAAGTATGGATAAAAGTCGAGAAGTCGAGAAGTCGAGAAGTCGAGAAGTCGAGGGGGCGACCTTTAGCTTCTCAGGTCAGCGAGCGTGACGGGTTCACCACCGGCCAGACGTGATTGTTCGGCAGCAAAACCGATGATGTGACCTTCCACGGAGCAGGAAATGGTCGAGCTTTCGCGACCATCGCCACGGAACACGGCATCCATGGAGTCGACCAGACCGTAGTCGCCACCACCGTGCCCTTGGTAACCATTGTCATCCATCTCAGCGAGGCTGATCATTTCGATCTCGCCGCTGTCGTGATCACGGATGGAGAAGTGTGATCCGCTGAGTTGCTTGTGAGCATCACCGCCACGCAATGTCGCTTTCGTGCCGTAAATCTCAATCGATCGACCGAAATCAAAGGCGGTCATGGTCAGGCTCGCGGTGGCTCCATTTTCAAAATCCATGTTGACCACCTGATGATCGACCACATCGTTATCGCACTTCCATGCACAACGTCCCCAGGGCGAATGATCCAACCAGGCAAGCACCTCCTCATCGGGGCGTTCATTCGGGTTCGGATACACCATATCCAGCCAGCGGCTGTGTTTGCCAAGGTACTGGTGGGTATCATACATGCAGGAACCTCCTTGGGGTGCGGCGTGCGGGCAGCCGGAAGTGCAACGTGCGGTGGCCCCTTCAGGGGCATTTTCAGGGGTGAAATACGAGAGTCGCCCGTAAGAGCTGACGCTTTTGCACCGGCTCTGCATCAGCCAGGCAATGTAGTCGGTATCGTGACTACACTTGGCGACAATCATCGGGGTGGACTCGGAGGATTTCCCCCAGTGACCACGGACAAAGGAATGCGACTGGTGCCAGGCGTCCACTCCTTCGGTCGCATGCATGGAAATCACCTCACCCAGCCGTCCCGAACGGAGAATTTCGTTCACTTTCGAATAGAAGGGTGTGTAGCGGAGGACAAAACAAAGCAGGATTTTGCGGTCGTATTTTTCTGCAAGCCGGGCCAGTTCCATCGTTTCCTCCAGCGTCTGGGCCGCTGGTTTTTCCAAGAGAAGATGGTAACCGAGCTCGAGGGCTTTTTTCGCAGGCTCGTAGTGGTAGTTGTCCTGGGTACCGATGATCAGGACATCCGCCATTCGCTCCTGCTCCAGCAGGGCGTTGGCGGAATCAAAGCTACGAAAATCCGGGTTCTGGGAAATTTCCCGCAGCGCCTCCACTCGGTCCGGGATGGGGTCGGCACCAGCAACCACGCTGTATCGCCCCTCCATCGACATTGCAATACGGCTGTAGGTCCGGGCACGTGAACCGCATCCCACGGCGGCCAAGGTAAGTGGTTGGGAAGAATCAGACATGGATCAAAAGAAAGGTGTGAACAAGTCCATTGACCCTTGATTCGGAGCAAACTTCAATCATTTTAGACCAAGTAGGACTTTTAACGCTCATGAGTTAAAAATGAGGGTGAGCCAGCTAAAAGACCACAGACAACAGATTCGCGGCGCAGCGTATTCAACACCAGCACCAAAACCATCGCAGCAAACAGGCTATCCCTTATTATGTCGCCCCTTCAGGGCTCTTTCATTCTCACACCCATATCCCGGGGCGTTGCCCCGGGCTACGTTTATACGCCCCTTCAGGGCAACCAGACACCAGACCAAAGACATCTTCCGCCTTGTATCTTCCATCTTCTCATCTTCCATCTTCTCATCTTGTATCTTCCCATCTTCCAACTTTTCCTCCCATGCGTTTTACCCGTGTTACCCTCTTCATTCTCGCCCTGATCATCGGATTCGGGTTTTACGAACTTGGTGTCTACCTGCTTGATGACGTCGATGCCCAAACTTTTCAGGCAACCGAGGAGGTTATGGTGGATACAGCCCATGTCATGGCCGGCATGATTGAAAGTGAGATCGAAAACGGACAGATGGGACCGGATGCCTTACGCCGCGCATTCAATCGCGCCCATCAGCACCAATTCGAGGCCAAGATCTACCGCCATACCAAAACCAAGCTCGGACTGCACGCATACCTAACCGATACGGATGGCATGGTCCTCTTCGATTCCGATCATGGACGGAGGGAGGGCCAGGATTTTTCCAAATTCAATGATGTGCGGCTCACTCTGGCCGGACAATACGGGGCGCGCTCCTCCCGGCTCGATGAGAGTGATTCCACCAGTTCCGTCCTCTACGTAGCGGCCCCGGTCCGGGCCAAGGCCCTTGATGATGGCTCACCCGGCCCGATCATCGCCATCCTCACCATCTACAAACCACAGGCTGACGTCCTCACCTTCATCACCGACCGCCGACGGGACATTCTTTCAGCCACGCTTTCGATTGGTGCCGGCCTGATTCTCCTTACCGGAGCGGTATTTATCTGGCTGTTTCGACCGATTGGCCGACTGACCCGCTACGCGCAATCGATTTCCCAGGGGGAGCGCCTGCCGATGCCCCACCTCGGCAAGGGCAAAGAGGTCAATACCCTCGGCTCGGCACTGAAAAACATGAAGGAAACACTGGAAGGCAAACGCTATGTGGAAAACTACGTCTCTACCCTGACCCACGAACTCAAAAGCCCACTCGCCGCCATCCAGGGGGCGGTCGAACTGCTCGATGAGAACATGCCTGCCGAACAGCGGCAGAAATTCCTCCACAACATCCAACACGAAACCTCCCGCTGCCAAACACTGGTGCGCGACATGGTCCAGCTCGCCGAACTCGAAGGTAAACCCCACCTCGAACACCAGTCCGTGGTCGACCTCTCAAAGCTCTGCCAACAAGTCGCCAACACCTGCAAGGAACGACTCGCAACACAACAACTTGATCTCAAACAAGAGATCACCAGCGACATCCAGGTCATCGGCGACCCCATGCTCATCGAACTCGCCATTGCCAACCTGATCGAAAATGCCAGCGGCTTCTCTTCAGCTGGCGACAGCATCACGCTACGGCTGAGTGTGGACGGTTCCATGGCGCTCATCGAAATCGACGACGAAGGGCCGGGTGCTCCGGACTACGCTCTCGAGCGTGCCTTTGACCGTTTCTACTCACTGCCGCGCCCCGGAACCACACACAAAGGAACCGGGCTTGGTTTGGCACTGGTGCGGGAAGCCGCCGTCCTACACAAAGGCGAGGCCCATTTGCAGAACCTTCCCGGCAAAGGGTGCCGAGCAAGTATCCATATCCCTTTGAACCAAGACTGAAGCCTCGCAAAATCCTTTCAAAAGAATCTCAAAACAAGAAAAAAGCGCCCGGACCGAAACCGATCCGAACGCTATAACACACAATGAGATTTTTTCGATAGCGGCGCTACTTACGACGACGCAGCGCAAGAGCCAGGCCTCCGAGGCCGAGCAAGGCACTCGAGGATGGTTCGGGAACAACAGCACCCATCACCGTCATGTTGTCGAAGCCGGTACGTCGGCCTGATGATTTGCTAGAGTTCGTGGCATTGGTACAACTAACATACAGACGAAAAGTCAAATCGGAAAACTCTTGCCCGTCCAGATTGGTCCCCCAAAGGTCAAAAGTCATGTTTTTCCAAATGGCTGACGAGGTGTATTTATTTTGCCCAGCGGGTGAGGCCAAATCCCAATGCTGATCTTGGTTAAATGTCCCAAGAACTGTCGTATAATTGTCCGCACTACTCGCTAACTGATATGTCCCGATCGCATGGTAGGTCTGACCACTCTGCTTCCAATAAACCGAATCAAATACCAACGATTCAACGCTGAAGGATTTTCCGGCATCTGCACTGATTGAAAACTCAAAGTAATCCTGAGTTCCCCCCACCGTGCCCTGGGCTTGGAAACTCTGCGCTGCAAATACTTGGGATCCCATATTGGCATCACCACTACGATCATAGCGTTGAACAAGATTCAAGCCGTTGCTGCTAAATCCTCCACCCGTGATTCCTGCTGCATTTGTCGATGCGCTGGCCCCACTTTCAAAATCATAATCCACCAGCATACTCGCGCCCATGGAACTGGAGATTGCACATAAAAGGCTCGAACAAACAATAAGACTCGGTTTCATCGCAATCGTTTTCATATCATCAGTAGAATCACTTTCTACACCCCATAGCTATATGCTCGACCTGACATGAAAAACAGGTTTACAAAAAAAGATGTGTGTCACACTATAGCACACATGAAATCGACGCCATCCGATCGATCCCGCCCGGTGAGCAAAGAGAGCCTCTCCCACTCTGTGTTTACCAGCATGCAGGACGACCTTCGACATGGCGTCTGGAGCAATCATCTTCCGGGCATCCGCAACTTGATGAAGCGCTATATGGTCAGCCGACCTCCGGTGGAGGAAGCACTACGACAACTTGAATCACTCGGCTGGGTCGGGCCAGCAGCCAAAGGGGTTCCGAGAACCATTCTCCGGACACAGACAAACGACACAAACACCTCGATCATTCTGGTGCGTCCGCCAAGCGAGAAGCTGACACGATTGAGCAGCGAAGTTCTGTCCAGCTTTCTCACCATCCTCCATAGCCGAAACGTCGAAGTTCAACAAATCCCTCTCAATGAGCACCTCCTCAACGATGAAACCCGGCAAAACATCCGAACTTCCCACTTGGAATCGGGTTGCAAACGCTTGCTTGGCCTCGATATGACTCATCACATCATGCGCGATTTGTTTCCCTCAAGTATGCCCCTATTGCAAATTGGAGCCCGGCAATTCGAAGACCCGCACTGCGCCTCCATCTCTCTGAATATGTCGAAGGCGGTTAAAATTGCTTGCCTCTATTCCCTGCAAAACGGCTGCCGGGACATTTCTCTCGCCGAAATAGGTCTCCCCCCAGGGATGAAGCATCGGTTTGCCCCTGCGGTTGAAGACGCCTACGCTGAAATGGGACGCCGCTTCCAAGCTCATATTCACACTCCGGTACTCGAACCCTCGAAAATAGGATCCACTCTACGCTCCGTCGCTCAGAAAGAAACCGTCGATCTCATCCTGACAGTCAAAGCTCCCGCATGGAATCGAACAGTCTATGAACTCCAGAAAGCAGGTATCACCTGCCCGGTAAAAAACATCCTCACGGGAGACAACTTCAAGCTGTTTGATTCCCCTCCTGCCCTCATCTCCCCTATCTATGATGACTACGACAAGGCTCTGACTGATTGGTTAGACCAACTCGACCGCGGTGCCGTTCCTGATTTCTCCCGCTTCGTCAAAATGACGCCTTTGGATTAATACCAACAGTTGGAAAAACCAGCGTCAACGCTGACCCCGGGCCTCCTCAATCAGTTCGGGAAGCAACATCAGTGAAGAGACCACAACCAGCACACCTCCTGCCAGCGCCACCACTCCAGGGCCCATACTTCCCGCCACGGAAAAAGCAATCACGGGCGCAAGCACGCCACGCACGCCGGTCAGGCAAGAATGCACACTCATGTATTCACCGACGTGATCCGCCGGGGCGAATTTCGTCACCCAGAGGCTCCAGATGACATTCCCACCTGCCCGGGCGATACCGTGTAGGGCGATACCAACACACAAGGCCCAATAGGATCCTCCGAGGTAATACACCAGAATGCCGGTAAGAAAAAAAACGTTCACCAGAATACGCACCCGGTAAAAAGGCACCCGGTCAAACACAATACCCCAAGGGACCACACACACGATAAATGCCAGCATCGGAATCGTGCTGGTGATCATTCCCGCCTGGGCCGCATCCAGGGCATAGCCATAATCCGGATTGGTGATGTATTCCACAAACAGGGCGAAGCCCAACAGGTTCCCCATCCCGAGCAGCATCCAGCAAATCAAGAGCTTGCGAAATGCCCGGTCCTCACTGACATGGCTGAAGGCATCAAACAGCTGAAGCTGAACCGAGCGACGCAAGCGCACCCGCGCCATCGCCAACACGCACAGCGCCATCGCCAGACAACACACACTATAAAACCAGAACAAAGGGTGAAAATCCACGCCTTTACCCGCCAGCCAACTGCCGACGCCGATCCCCGCAAGCGCAGCCACCACCGCCCGGACCAAGCCCGCCAAGGAAAACAACTTTCCCCGAGCCCGGTTGGTATAATGCTTGCGATAAATCTGCGACATCAAGGGGATCCCCAGGGCCAAAAAGACGGCTGCGAGACACACTCCGGAAAAATACCACTCCGCCGAATCTCCACTCATGGCCGCCATGGCAAAACCCATCGCTGCCGCCAGCCAGACAGCCACCGAGGCGCTGTTCACCGAACATCCGAGCCGGCGCACCACCTGCACCGCAAACAAACTGAGTAGCAGCCCGACACTCGCGGCCGCAGCAATCGACATCTTCATCCACACTGGAACCTCAAACACCTGGATCGCCACATACATGGCAAAGGTAGTCCCCGATGTCTCCACAAAACCCTGGGGCACCGACCTCACTAACTCCAAGGCAAAGGTTTTGCCCTGATGCCTGATTTCATTGCTTTCCTCCATCATCGTTTCCCCTTCGGGTCTGAGACATAGGTGGCCACCCGGAAAGCTCAAGGGTATTCTCCAGCCAAACTTCTGCATTGTCAGCCCGCCAAATAGCTATTAAGGGTATCGCACACGTTTGTTCACCACCATTGGACAAACCGCCACACCCCAACCTGCCACCCGCTTATGCTCCGCACCTCGATTCCCTGCTTTCTTCTTGTCTCCTGCCTGCTGACGGCCATGACAGCCTGTACCAACACCCCGAAGGAAGAAGAACCACCGAGCAAGCCCGTGCCCGAAGAACCTGCGCAGCCCAGCCAAGCGGCACCCCCCGCCGACCCGACCGCCGGATGGAGACTGCCGTCAGGCGATACCAAGCTACCGACAGAATCGCAACTGGCCGACGGAGCGGAATCATCGATCGGCAGCGGCAGCCCCGCTGGAACGACCGACAACACAGCGCCAAGCACCAGCGTCAAACCTCCCTCAAACGCCCCGGAGGACCAACTCGACGCCGATCAGTAATGGGACACGTGGCCGACGAATGACACAGGGTCGACAGTCACCGGCCCAGCCTCTACCCGCCCAGACCTAACGGCCGATTCTGACTGACCATCCATTGCCATGGTAGCGGGCACGAATGCCATAGCTACCACGACCCCATATGCCTCCGGCCCCGTAATGACAAGGGCGGTGGTAACGACGGTATCCACCCCAAACGTAACCCGGTGAGTACCAACTGCTGTAGTAACGCTGCACCCGGCCGTAACTGCGCCGGCCGTCAGCATACCAAAAACGACCTCGCAAGGCGGCGTCCCGCTGGGCCTCGCGCTGCACCCAAGCCGGGACAAAGGGCTCTTTTTCCTCCTCCAACTCGGTGACCATTGCGACTTCACCCGTAGCGTTGTACCACACCTCCTGCTCCGCTTCCGCCCAGACTACAGAAAGCAGAGGGGCCACAACCATACAGAGGATCCAGGCAAAGAACTTCATCACACCTGAATGTTCCACACCCCGGTCCAGTTTGCAAGTGCAGTCATGGTCCATCATTTACAAAGTAAAAAAAGCAGATAGAGTGGCATCTTCCCAATGGAAACAACCCACGCAGCAGCCATCACCATCGCCTTTCTCCTGGGTCTTGGAGCTCGATCCTTGAAGCTCCCCCCCATGGTGGGACTACTTGCCGCCGGATTCATCCTCGGAGGCCTCGGCTTCGAATCCGGAAAATTCATCTACATCACCGCCGACCTCGGCGTTACGCTGCTACTGTTCACCATCGGGCTGAAACTCAAGGTCAAGGACCTGCTCGCAACCGAGGTCTGGGCCAGTGCCAGCTCCCACATGCTACTGATGGTGGCAATGATGACTCTGGGCATCAACGTGCTCGGCGTCACCGGCCTCACGATGCTGGCCAACCTCGACCTTTCAACCTCCCTTTTGATTGCTTTTGCCCTGAGTTTTTCAAGTACCGTTTTTGCGGTCAAAGTGCTCGAAGACCAAGGGGAAAGTTCATCGCTTCACGCCCGGGTTGCCATCGGCATGTTGATCATCCAAGACATCGTGGCCGTTCTCTTTATGGCTTGGTCCAAGGGGGAACCGCCCTCACCCTGGGCCATCCTTCTCATCCTACTCATCCCTGCCCGCGGCCTCCTCAATAAACTTGCCGTCCGCTGCGGCCACGGAGAACTGCTCATCCTCTACGGTATGATGCTCGCCTTTCTCGGCTCCTGGGTTTTTGAGTTTCTCGGCGTCAAAGGAGACTTTGGGGCGCTTCTGCTGGGCATGCTCCTGGCTCCCTACTCGAAAGCCGAGGAAATGTCCAAGATCCTAATGAGCTTCAAGGACATCATGCTGGTCTGCTTTTTCCTCAGTATCGGTCTGGATGAGGTACCAACGCTGCAAGACTTCGCCATCGCCGCCCTGCTGCTGCTCTTCATCCCCATCAAAATGGTCGGCTACTTTGCCCTTCTCACGCTCTTCAAGCTACGCGCACGCACCGCCCTGCTCTCGACCCTGGCACTGGCGAACTACAGTGAGTTCGGCCTGATCATCGCCACCGTTGCCATCAAAGCCGGCTGGCTTGACAGCGACTGGATCACCATTCTCGCCATCAGCGTTTCCCTCTCCTTCATTATTGCCGCTCCCCTCAACAACTACGGCAAAGAACTCTACCGGAGATGGCACAAGCCCCTGATGCGCTTCCAGCGAAAACAACGCATCCCCGGAGATGAAATCCTCCACCCCGGCAACGCCGAAATCCTCATCTTCGGTATGGGCAGAGTGGGAGCCAAGGCCTACAAAACCATGGCCGACCGCTACGGCGAAGATAAAGTCATCGGCATCGACAACGACCACGACGTCGTCAAAAGCTTTTGCGCACAGGGGTGGAATATGATCCTCGGCGACCCGACCGACGTCGATTTCTGGGAACGCAAATCTGGAACGTTCGAGATCAAGGTGATCATGCTGGCGATGAAAAACCACCAGGAAAACAAACAGGCCGCCTCCTTGATCCGCAAGCAAGGCTTCCCCGGTTGTCTCTCCGCCACTGCCAGCCACGAAGATGAAATCCAGGAACTCCGTGATCTCGGAGTCGACGCCGCCTACAACATCTATGGCAGCGCAGGTGAGGCCTTCGCCAATCACATCTGCACATACCAGGGAGACACAAAAGAACCCAAGGCCTAGCCCAACCCCCGTGACAACCCTGTCACTTGACAACACGATAACAGTTTGATAATTTCACAACAATGAAAACAACGCAAGCTGTCGAAGCTCTCTCCGCCCTGGCCCAGCCATCTCGGCTGGAAGTGTTCCGTTTACTTGCAAAACTTGGGGAACAAGGTCTCTGCGCCGGTGATATCTCGCAGCAGCTTAACATTCCCAAACCCACCCTCTCTTTCCACCTCAAGGAACTTCATCAGGCCAAACTCATCGATTCAGAACGCCAAGGTCGCACGATCACTTACCGCTTGAATGTTCCAACCATGCAACACCTGCTCGCTTTCCTCAGCGACGATTGCTGCAACGGCCAACCTGAACGCTGCAGACCACGCCAATAAATAGCATTCACCTTTTTTCCTCAAGACGAACCAAGACGTCGAACAACGCAATTCCTCATTCTTAATTCCACCATGAACATCGCAATCAACGGATTCGGCCGGATGGGCCGACTAGGCTTCCGCGCCGGCTGGGACAACCCGGCATACAACATCACCCACATCAATGAGCTGCACGGCACGGCCGAAACCGCCGCCCATTTACTTGAATACGATACCGTGCACGGTCGCTGGGACCGCAACATCAGCCATGACGAGCACCACATCTATGTCGATGGCAAACAGATCAGCTTCAGCAATATCCCGAGCCCTGCGGAAATGCACCTGGCCAACATCGACGTTGATATCGTCATCGATGCCACCGGAGCCTTCCGCACTCCGGAACTCCTCAGCCCCTACCTCGACGCCGGCATCAAAAAAGTCATTGTCGCGGCACCAGTCAAGGATCAGGCGCTCAATGTTGTCATGGGATGCAACGATCATCTATACGACCCGAAAGAACACGACATCGTCACTGCCGCCTCCTGCACCACCAACTGCATCGCTCCCGTAGTCAAGGTGATCGATGAACACCTCGGCATCGAGCACGGCATGTTCACCACCATGCACAACGTCACCAACACCCAGGTCGTGGTGGACGCCCCACGCAAGGACCTCCGCCGGTCCCGCTCCTGCCTCAACTCGCTGATCCCGACATCCTCCGGATCAGCCACCGCCATCACCATGATTTATCCGGAACTGGACGGTAAACTCGACAGCATGGCGGTGCGCATCCCCCTGCTCAACGCTTCACTGACCGACTGCGTCTTCGAACTCGTCAGACCCTCTAACATCAAAGAAGTCAATCAACTGCTCAAGGAGGCCTCTGAAGGTGAGCTCAAAGGTATTCTCGGCTACTCGGACAAGCCACTGGTGTCCACCGACTACACCAACGACCCGCGCTCGGGCATTGTCGATGGCCTCTGCACCATGGTCACCGATGGCACCCAGCTCAAGCTCATGGTTTGGTATGATAACGAACTCGGTTATGCCACCCGAATGATGGAACTCACCGCCAAGGTGGCCAAATCATTGGGTTCCTAACACCCGACCATCTTCACCCCCCATGAACCACCGCTCTTACGCGATTGTCACCGCGTCCTACTGGGGCTTCACCCTAACGGATGGAGCCTTGAGGATGTTGGTGCTGCTGCACTTCCATGCGCTGGGTTACTCCCCGGTGCAGCTGGCCTTTTTGTTTCTGCTGTATGAGTTTTGCGGAGTGCTCACGAACCTGCTCGGTGGCTGGATCGGATCGAGGGTCGGGCTGAAGACGACGCTTTTTGCGGGTTTGGGTCTGCAGGTCTTTGCGCTGGTCATGCTTTCTCTGGTTCATCCGGCGTGGACGGCCGCGCTGTCCGTGAGCTACGTGATGGTTTCCCAAGCGCTGTCAGGCATCGCCAAGGACCTCACCAAAATGAGTTCGAAAAGTGCGGTCAAGTTACTGGTAACTGACGACAGCGAAACCGGTGGAGCACTATTCCGGTGGGTCTCCATCCTGACAGGCTCGAAAAACGCCCTCAAAGGTGTCGGCTTTTTTCTTGGCGGTTTTCTCTTATCTTGTTTCGGATTTGTGCACGCCCTCTGGATCATGGCAGCAGGTCTGGCCATGGTTCTCGTGGCCGCTCTGACCTTCCTCAAGCAGGACATGGGCAAAAGCAAACGCAAGGTCAAATTCACCCAGTTGTTTTCAAAAAGCCGGGAAATCAACTGGCTTTCAGCCGCCCGCTTTTTTCTCTTTGCATCCCGAGATGTCTGGTTTGTCGTTGCCCTTCCGGTCTACCTCACTGAGATTTTCGGCTGGGGCTACAATGGTGTCGGAACCTTCATGGCGGTCTGGGTGATTGGCTATGGCCTGATCCAGGCCAGCGCCCCCAAGTTCATCCGCAACCGCGACCCGCGCCGTGCAGCCGTATCCTGGGCCGGCTTCCTAGCCATTCTCACCGCCATGCTTGCTCTGGCCATTCAGCTCGACTTCCACCCGATGGCGACCATCCTGATCGGACTCGGTCTATTTGGTTTTGCCTTTGCCATCAATTCAGCCGTGCACTCCTACCTCATCCTCTCCTTCACGGATGATGATCAGGTGGCACTCAACGTCGGATTCTACTACATGGCCAATGCGTGGGGTCGACTGATCGGCACCCTGCTATCCGGAACGATGTACCTGCTCGGAGGACTCACACTTTGCCTCTGGACCAGTGCCGCCATGATTGCCATCGCCGCCATGTTAAGCACGGCATTCCGGCAGCGAGCCTGAAAAAACGGCTGGCACCCGAACAGGGAGCCAGCCGCCAATGAAAACCATCCGAACTCACCCGGATGAATAGGGGGTAGGGCAAAAGAATTAAAACGTGACGTTCACCTCAGCCGAGGCCCGGGTGATGTCAAACTGATCGCCCTTGCCGTCGAGGTAAGCCCCCTTGAGGATCACTTTCGTGTATTCCCCGATCTGGCGGGCTGCCACGTAATCAATTTCCCAACCCAACTCTGACGAATCATGCTGCGTGGTGAAATAATGCAAGGCCATGGTGTGGTTAAAACCGAGGAACTTGGTTCCTACCCAACTGTAGTAATCCACCAAACCATCAACCGGTGTGGTAAGAAAAGCATCGGAAAATCCATTGAACTTATGGTTGGTGCCAAGAGGGAAGAGGAAACGGCCACCCTCGCCATCGCTGGTCATACACTCGGCGCCCAGGCCGTAGTTCAGACAATCGTTTTTCACACCCACCTGACCACGGAAGTAATATTCTTCATAATCAGCGGTGTTCTCTCCCGCATCACTCTGAATCGCAGCCGTCAGGAGGTAGTTCAGTTTGCTATCGGTGAACACTTCGGTGTCGCCCTGCAACTCCAAACCATAGGTGTCACATGAATTGCTTGCCGCATTGTCAAAATCCAACAAATACGCAAAGCCGCGAGCTGCCAGACCATCACAAATATCATAGTTCAAATGAATCAAGTGACTATCACCCTCAAAGGTTTCCAAAGAATCAAGAGGAGCATCCGAACCAAAAATACGGTTCACCTGATCCACGTATGCATAGGTAAACGTGAGCTTGTCAATCGACTTGTTCTGCAGCACCGCCGCATCAAAAGTCTGATCGTTCTGACGCCATCCAACCGCGCCAATAAAACGCTGGTCATCGAAGGTGATATACTGTCGTCCCACCGTCACCACCGTATCAATCGGCTTGGCATTGTACGAAAGCTGCAAGCGGTTCAAGAGCACACTGTCGGGGTCCGCGATCACCGCCCGACCATTGTTGTTCGGCGGAGGAAAAGGACCATACTTATCCTTGTCTGATAGAATACCTGTTGCCTCACCTTCCACTAAGAATTTAAACCCGTAAATCTCATCGGTTTTCACCCCCAGCCTCGCACGCAGGGAAAGCAGATTCGACTCCTTTACGTCCACTTTGTTGAAGTCCGCATATTCATAACGCAAACGCGCGGTTCCAAACAAATGAATGCTGTCCAATACGGAGCCGGAAGCCTCCGGCTCTACAGGTGGTGGAGTGGCTGGGCCCGCCGTCGCCGCTGCTGTCATCACGGCAGACATCGCGCCTACCGCCAGTTTACTTTTGGTTTTGATCATGATTTTTCGGGTTGCATTGCTTGTTGTATCAAAGAAAGCCCCATGACCAACGACATCGATCATGACGATTCCCCCTGACTCATCAACAGCACATGCCATAGCATAGTCAACTGAAAACCCAAGAATTAAATAATTTTTTTTCTCTAATTCGCCCCGCTAAAAAGAATAAATATATTTTTTTCTCGATTTTAGATCTTGATCTCGTTATGAGATCGGTGCTTTTTCTTAAGAGGAACTGATTCACCCAGAGATGCAAATTGGAAAGACAGCACAGAATGCCATTGCCGTAATGAGCTATCTCGCGGAATGCTACCGAGATGACCAAGGTCTGGTCAGTTCCCAAAATGTGGCCAACGCGCGCATTCTTTCAAAACCTCTCGCGGCGAAGATCCTGACCACCTTGTCACAAGCTGGCTATGTCCGCGGGTCCACCGGGCCGGGTGGTGGTTATGCCCTGGCAAAAAAACCAGAGGACATTCGATTCATTGATGTCGTCCATTGCTTCGAGGTAAAAAACCAAATCATGCAGTGCCCCTTTGGCCACGGCTGGTGTGGCAACCATGACCCCTGCCCGATGCACGATGAAATCGAGCGGATGACCGAGGAAATGCAACACTTCCTCGAGTCCAACCACTTTGGCGCTTTTGTCGAATCCGGATCCTCATCCAAGCGTCCCGACCCCCAGGAGTCATAGCACCAGACGTATCAAACTGGTTTTAGCTTCGGTCCTCTTGTCTCTCCTTGATGAGGCAAACGCAGCATGGCAATAATGGGCATCCGTTATTTTACTGCCCATGATTATTACCAGTCTAAATGAAATTGATCTTCAGAGTGCTGATTCTGAATCCCTGCGTACAGCTCTCCGCTATCTGAAAGAGCACGGTCAGGATGAAAAAGCACTCGGCCGCTTTGAAATACCCGGCAGTGATATCTGGGGCGTCGCCCAGTCCTATACCACCAATGAAGAATCCGACGCCTTGCGTTACGAGGCCCACCGCAAATTCATTGATGTGCAATTCATCCTCTCGGGAAATGAAATCATGAAATGGCTACCCTTGAATGATCTAGTGACTACCCAGAGCTACGATGCCGACAACGACTGCCTGCTCGGCGTGGCCCAAAATGGCAACCATGGCGATATTCCATTTTGCTCAGGCCAGGTGATGATCCTCTATCCATCCGATGCCCACGCTCCAGGGGTAAGCCAAGGCAAACAAACCCAGGAGGTTCGCAAGCTGGTCATCAAAGTTCCAGTGGACTAGACGTCGTCCACACCAAATCCCAAAAATGGTTTTTGTCGTTTGACGAAGTGCGGATCGAGTCAACCTTGACTCATGACTCCCCCTGCCCAGCCATCAGGCTCCAGCGACAAACGTAAACAAACAAAACCAAACCAGCCAGCAAAGGTGCTGATCATTGGTGGAGGTTTTGCAGGATTGAACTGCGCCAAGCAACTGGCCAACCGCAATGAGGTTGAGGTCACCCTCGTCGACCGTGAAAACCATCACCTGTTTCAACCCCTCCTCTATCAGGTGGCTACGGCCTCGCTGGCAGCACCGGACATCGCACGCTCACTACGCCAAATCCTTTCGTATGCTTCGAATGTCACCGTGTTGATGGATGAAATCCTCAACATCGATGCCGAACAACAACAAGCCCATTCGGAACAGCACAGCTACGATTACGACTACCTGGTTCTGGCAGCCGGAGCGCAAACATCCTACTTCGGTCACGACGACTGGCAACAACATAGCTTCGGCATGAAAAATCTTCAGGACGCCCTGAATGTTAGACGCGCTGTTCTCAAATCCCTTGAACAAGCGGAAAAGACCGATGACCTTGAACTGAGAAAAGAACTCATGACCATTGCCATCATCGGTGGCGGCCCCACCGGCGTGGAACTCGCTGGTGCTTACTCCGACCTTGCACGCAAGGCCATGAAATCCAATTTCCGCCGACTCGATATCTCCCGACTCCGGATTGTATTGATCGAAGCTGGTGACCGACTCCTCGCCGCCTTTGAGCAGGAGCAATCGGAATACGCCAAACATAAACTTGAGAAGCTCGGGGTTGAGTTATTGCTGGGCACCAGCGTCACGGCCATCCAACAGCACTGTGTGCAAATTGAAAACGGCCAAGCCCTCCGAGCCCGCACCATTATTTGGGCAGCGGGAGTGCAAGCCAATCGACTCACCCGGTCACTACCGAGCCAAACCGACCGCGCTGGACGCATCAGCCCGGAACCGGACCTCTCCCTAACAGGATACCCCGAAGTGTTTGCCGTCGGTGATCTGACTGCCCACACCGATGCCAAAGGACAAGCCGTTCCAGGACTCGCCCCCGCCGCCAACCAAATGGGTATCTACGTCGCCAAACGCATTCTTTCCTCCATCGAGCACGGTGATGACTCTGCTTATCCTCCCTACACGTATCTCGACAAAGGAATCATGGCCATTGTGGGAAAAAACTCAGCCGTAGTGAAATCGAAACGAATGCAACTTCAGGGATGGCTGGCCTGGCTCGCCTGGCTGTTCATTCACCTGGCATTCCTGATCGGTTTCCGCAACAAACTCTCAGTGCTACTGCAATGGGGCTGGAACTACATCAAAGATAAACCAGGAGCCCGGGTGTTCAGCGCACAGACGGAAACCTGTGAAAAAGAGCCCGCATCATAAATACTGCTATTGGCTACAAACCACCACACGCTGCAATCGATCAATCCTTCAGCGGGAGTTCGACCTTTCCGCGACGGACCACATCCAACATCACTTCATCGAACCCCTCGGTGTTGGCTGAATGAAATGCTTCGGCAGCTGTCGGCTTCCAAAAGAAACTCGAACGCAAATGCTGCATTGCCAGATAACGCGTAACAGCGGATTTGCGACTGTCCTGGCTCATCTCGGAGGCAAACTGCACACGCCACCGGTCCAGTGCGATGGATGTCAGGATGCAGAGCACCAAAGCAGCGGTGAATGTGTAGCTAAAGCGCCACGGGAACAGATAGGATGCCATAACAAGCGCTCCGATCATGACGAGCACCGCACCCCCCAAAGAACCCAACCACTGCACCCCCATCGGAGCACGCTGCCCGAAACGATCCATCGGTAAATTAATTTCCAACAAATAGTCATTCCTGCTGAGCTCACCCAGCTCGGGCGTCAACGCATCCACCGCGAGTTCCTTCAAAGGATCATCTTTATGAGTCAGAAAAAAATACAAGCGACTCTCTTCCCTGACCTCCGGCACGCCGATCAAAACAATCGACATCGGCAGAGAAGGATTCAATCTATGCAAAGGATAAGGCTGCAGCACCTGACTCAACGACTGACCACCGGATGATCCGGAAGCACTTGAATGGCTTGTTTGAGTGGCATAGGTGTAATCCAAGGCTCCCCGGCTGATATGATAGGTATCGAGAGAGACTTCCAAGTCCCCACCGGCGCGGAAACTGGAAAACCCCTCGATTGCAGGAACCCTCCACTGCCGAACCTCCCAGTCGCTGGCCACCAGGGACCCCTTGGTATCCACACGAACCAAGTGCACATCCAAATCGGAAAGCGTCACCTTCTCCGGGTCAAGCTCTTGACTCGCCACAGCCACCTTCACGGATTCCTCTGGACTCAAATCAGCCAAGTCACGCTGCACCGTAAACACCGAGTTAAGCACCATCGCTAGAAACACCACCACCCCCAGCACCCCGACCACCTTTGGTAGCCATTTGCGGAAACCTTCTGGCATTTTAGCCATCCATCGCTTCCCAAACACAGGCAGCAAAACCAAACCAAGAACAAGAAGTAATAAAATGAAAATTTTCATGGATTCGAATTGTTAGTATATCAGGCGACCGAGAGCAACAACGAGAGGACCACCCACACAGCCAGCACAATCAATGCTACCCGCCAGCCACTCCCGCCGGATGCTCCCCCTTCGCTGGAGGGAGCACTCTTCCCCACATAAGATCCAAAGCACTTGTAAAGCACCAGTGCGGAGATCAAGGCGGAAACAATCAGGAAGGGCATCCCCTTCAGATCACTGGAATGCGAGCGTTGATCAACAAGCGACCAGACTCCGAAAAGGATCGCAGGCAAGGCATAAGTAAGAAACAAACCCACAAACCAGGAAGCCGCCAGGATGTTTACTTTACGGACATTCGCAGCCATACAGTAACTGTTACTGTATCCAAGCAAGGCACAAAGACTGAACATCCCCAATGGCTTTTCCGGATAGGGAGCTCGACGCGTCTCCGCCAAACCCGACTCACAAAACAAACCCCAAAAATAGCGGTGTAAATCATAGTGATTCATCACATAAGCCGAGCCTCCCATCAAAACTAACAAAACCAATCCGGCCAGGTACCTTGCCCAGAAATAATCCGCCCTCCTCAGGGGCATCACAAAAGCATAACGCTCAGCCCCCTCGGACAAGTCACTCCCACCGAGAGTCACCGCCAACAACTGCCCGGCTAACAACATCCCCACCAACAACATCACCCCGTTGGGATCAATCGGGATCAGTAAAAAAATAAGCACAAAGGAAAACAGCAGCAACCTCACCGCTGCTTGCGATTTCTTCCACTCCCGCCATAGGATCGGTCGCCATGTATCCGGACACAGAGCCGTCGGAGCTAACAAATTTTCTTGTTTCATCATGATTGATTGCGAATCAGTTCAATAAATAAATCTTCCAAGTTCAGGCTGAACACCCCGACTTGCTTGTCCGTCTGGCGCCGGTAGGTTTCGCGCTCTTCCACGGAGGCAAAACGAGCCATGCCACTCACCACACTGCCCTCACGCTGCAAACGGCCAATCTGGCCCGGAAGGGTGAAATCAGAAGGAACCGGCTGATCGTCCCGGAAAATCACCTGCACCTTGCGCACCGTCTCGGTCAACTCAGCCACATTTTCCTCCAGCATGATGCGTCCCGAGTGCAAAAAGCCAATATCATCGGCAATCCGCTCCAAATCACTCATGATGTGCGTGCTGAATAAAACCGTTGTCTCCTCACGCTCCGCCAATACATCCGCAAGCTCCTCGATAAATGCACGCCGCGCCACCGGATCCAGGCCCGCCGCCGGCTCATCGAACAGAAGCACCTCGGCCCGTGTCGCCATCGCCAGTAAAATCGCGGCCTTACGCTGCTGCCCACCGGATAAAAAACGAACCGGGTAAAACAAAGGCAAGCCGAACTTCGCAGCCAAGTACCCCGCCAACTTGGCATCCCACTTCGGATACAGCTGCGCAAAATAATCAAAATGCTCGGCCAGAGTAAACGATGGAAAGGTCGTGCCCGACTGCGAAACAATCGCTACCCGACTCCGATGAGAGGGTGTGGCATAGCGAAACGGCGCGCCCAACACATGGGCAGAGCCACTGTCCGCCTGCTCCAACCCCGCAAGAATATTAAAGGTCGTGCTTTTGCCACACCCATTCTCACCGAGCAATCCATACACCTGACCAGCACAAACCGATAAATTCATCTGGTTCAATACCGGGAACCCGGGATGGAAACTTTTGCTCAAATTGCTGATTTCTATACTCTTCATATCGACTCCTTTTCATCTTGTTTCCCGCGCGCCCGTTCGTCGTTCCATAAATGCTCCAGCCCCTCATCACTCAGACCCATCCTCCGCGACAAGAGAAGCACCTGCTCGATCGCTTCCCTCACCGGCCGTTCGCGCTCCTCCTTGCTCATCCCCTCCGCATCAGGTAAAGCCGCAACAAACACCCCCTTGCCGTGCTGACTGAAAATCACCCCGTCATGCTCCAACTCCTGATACGCCTTCACCACCGTGCCCGGATTGACCGCGACCTGCTTGGCCATCGCCCGAATCGATGGCAGCTTGTCCCCCTCCTTCAATACACCTGCATGACGGTATTCACTGATCTGCTCCATAATTTGACGATAGGCAGGAACACCCGTCTGATGATTGATCTGTAAATATAATCCCATAATTGCGCTGCGCCCCTGTGATGTTCACTGTATTACAACACCGATACAGTTAAAGCAAGGGCAATCTTCTCGATTTAAGCTTTGAGACTGTAAATCAATTGCTTACATCTGATTGAGGCGGTACATTCCCGTAACCTCCTGTCTGGGCTGAAGATTTTCAAGGATGGCAAAACTTTTTAAAATAAGCCAAAAAATCTGCTTGCCCGTTTGGCATTATTGTGGTGAATTCCCGCCCCCGCAAGGAGCGCAAGGTGTGTTCCGACGGATTTTACGCATTTAAGCAAGGAGATATTCCCATGGCATACGCAGTTTTCAAAACAGGTGGTAAACAATACCGCGTTCAAGAAGGTGACAAACTCGACGTCGAAAAAATCGACGCTGAAGTGGGTTCCGAAGCTACATTTGAAGAGGTTCTGCTCGTCAACGACGGCAGCGCTACCACCGTGGGGACACCGACTGTTGACGGTGCCAAGGTGACCGCCAAGGTGGTTGACCAGTTCCGCGGCAAAAAAGGCGTTGCCTTTAAATTCAAGCGTCGCCAAGGTTACCACAAGACCAAAGGCTACCGTCGTCACCTCACCAAACTGGAAATCACCAGCATCAGCTAAGCTAGCATCTGGCGCATCCCCTGAGGGAAGCGCCACCATTATCATCAACCTCAACCAACTTTTATTCCATGGCTCATAAGAAAGGACAAGGTTCCGTTAAAAACGGTCGCGACTCACGCAGCAAACGCCTCGGTGTGAAAAAATTCGGCGGTGAGAAAGTCGTCGCCGGCAATATCATCATCCGTCAGCGTGGCACCAAGTGGCACCCCGGCACCAACGTTTACATCAGCAAGGATCACACGATCCACGCTCAAGTTGAAGGCAACGTCTACTTCGACAAAGGTGGCCGCCGCGTCAACGTCAAGCTTGCCGAAGCGGTCTAATTCGACCCGCTTCAATCATACCATTTTCAAGATCCCTGTCGGCACTGTCCGGCAGGGATTTTTTTGTGCTGTTTTCTCCGCTTTGACCAGCCGAAGATGAAGCTTCCGCAAAGAGTCGGATGTTTTTGAAACTCCGATGAAAGAGACAAAGGAGAGCCCACGGTATAGGTAACGTTAGGGCTCATTTTTACACAGCACACCAGCACCATGACCACACCCACTGAAGCCGGCGACAAGGAAGCCGTAGAAAAACTGCACAGCGCTTACGAGCGCATGAAGGAAGAAATCTCACGCATCATCGTTGGCCAAAGCGAGGTGGTTGAACAGGTCCTGATGGCCATCTCCTGCCGGGGGCACGCGCTTCTGGTCGGTGTCCCGGGACTCGCCAAAACCTTGCTGGTCTCCACACTCAGTGAAGCCCTCCACCTCAGCTACAAGCGGATTCAATTCACCCCGGACCTGATGCCCTCCGACATCACCGGCACCGACGTCCTGGAGGTGGACCAGGCAACCGGACGCCGGGACTTCCGCTTTGTCCACGGTCCGATCTTTGCCAATATGGTGCTCGCCGATGAAATCAACCGGACGCCACCCAAAACCCAGGCATCCCTGCTCGAGTCCATGCAGGAACACCATGTCACCGTCGGTGAAAGAACCTTCCCTCTACCCAACCCCTTTTTCGTGCTCGCCACCCAAAACCCGATCGAACAGGAGGGCACCTACCCACTACCCGAGGCCCAGCTCGACCGCTTTCTGTTTAACATCGTCGTCGATTACCCCAGCGCCGAAGAAGAACGCGAAATCATTCGCAGGGTGACCAGCCCGAGCGAGGCCCGCGTCGAGCCCCTGATGACGGCCGAGGACATCATCACCCTGCAGTCCATCGTCAAGCGGGTGCCGGTCGGAGATCACGTCATCGACTTTGCCGCGGATCTCGCCCGTGCCACCCGCCCGAAATCCCCGGAATCTCCATCCTTCGTCAAAGAAATGGTTGGCTGGGGAGCAGGCCCACGTGCCGGCATCAGCCTGATCGCTGCCGCCAAGGCGCATGCCGTGCTCAAAGGTCGATTCCATGCCACCACCGCGGATGTCATTGCGGTAGCCAAGCCCGTGTTACGCCACCGGGTGCTGACCACCTTCAATGCCGAAGCCGCAGGTGTGACGAGCGACGAGATCGTCACCATGCTGCTGAAAGAGCTCGCCCCCAAAGAGGACCTGCACGTTTAAGCACCCAGGAGGCAGACCACGGATCCACTACCCACACTTCCCGCACGCTTTCCACGCACGCAATTGATGCCAAACACTCTGGAAATTCCCGCAAGCATGTCCTTGCTCCCTACGGAGACCATGGCGGTGATGCGTCGGCTCGAATGGCTGGCACGCAAACGCATGCAAGGCACCCTGACGGGCAAACACAGCAGCCCCGACAAGGGGTTTTCTGTCGAATTTGCCGAACACCGGGAGTACAGCCCGGGCGATGATCCGCGCAACCTCGACTGGCGCGTGATGGCAAAAAACGATCGCAACGTCATCAAACAGTACATCGAGGAAACCAACCTCCGTACGACCGTCGCCGTCGATATCTCCGGCTCAATGCGTTACCGTGGCGAACAGGCGAGCGAAATCGATGGAACCGCCAGGTCGAAATTCGAATACGCACGCTACCTCGCCGCCGCGCTGTCCTACCTTTACGTCAAACAAGGTGACGGTGCCGGCCTCGTTACCTTCGACCACATCATCCGCGACCAACTCCGCTGCGCCAGTCGCCCCAGCCAGGTGCGACGCATCCTCGACACCCTCTGGAACACGGAGCCCGGAACCGAAACCGAAGTGGCCAAGGTGCTGCACGAAGTGGCCGAGCGTATCCCCAAACGAGGACTCGTCATCCTGATCAGCGACTTCCTCGATGACCCGAAGTCCATGGTCGAGGCCCTGCACCACTTCGATTTCCGACAACACGAACTGGTCCTCTTCCATGTTCTTGCCGAGGAGGAACTAAGCTTCCCATTCAAAAACTACCAACGGTTCCGCGACCTTGAAGGGATTGAACCGATGCTCAAAATCGATCCTCAGGCGGTGCGTGCCGCCTATCTCGAACGTCTGCGCGAGTTTATCCAATCCATGGAAACCACCTGCGGCAAGCTGCGTGCCGATTACGTCCCGGTCAACACCCGCACCCCGCTCAGCGACACCCTGGTTCGCTATCTTGGCCGTCGCATGCACGCCCGCCGCTCGTAACCATCCCACACCCCGATGCTTTTCCTCAACTCCATACTTCTGGCCGGACTGGCGGGTGCGATGATTCCGGTCATCCTCCATCTGATTCGCCGCCAGGCGGCCAAGCCGATGGACTGGGGCGCCATGCGCTTTTTATTCGACACCGTAGCCATGAGGCGACGGCGCATGGAATGGGAGGATCTCCTCCTGATGGTCACCCGCTGCCTCTTACTGGCACTCATCGCACTCGCAGTCGCACGCCCTTTTGTGCCCCCGAATTCGGCCGTCCCCTGGTTGGTCGTCATCCCACTCGTCTTGCTTGGCATGGCAGCTTTTGGGGGATCGTTTACCTTATCCGGGCGGAAATCAAGATGGCTACTCCGGCTCACCGGTCTACTCTGCCTGCTCGCTACAGCCGCAGCGATCATCATGGAACGGGAGCTCAACCTGAAACGCTTCAAACTCGCCAGTGGTCGGGATGTGGCTCTGATCATTGACGCGTCGAGCTCAATGACGCTCACCGACGGCACATCACCAAACAGCTTTACTCAAGCTGTCGAAGAAGCCAAGGAAGTGGTCAAACAAGCCCCCCGAGGCACAGCTTTCACCATCATCCTCGGCGGACCGGCACCAGAACTCAAGACGGCCACTCCTTTGACTCACCGCGCTGACGTGTTGGAAGTACTCGAGCAAGTGCAAGCGGTCGGTGGCCCCTTCCGGGCACAAGACGCCATCAGTATGGCCACACTCAGTCTGGCCGATGGAGAAAATGCGAATAAAGAAATCCTGGTCTTCAGCGATGGCCAACGCATCGGTTGGCGCACCGACAACCCGTCCGCATGGAGCTCGCTGGGCGATGTGCTTTCCTCCATGCCGCAGGCACCCAGATTGCTGATGCGGCAGCTGCCACCACCGCAGATCCTCCGAAATGTCGCCATTGCGGATATCTCCCTGTCGCGGGAACTCGTCGGAACCGACCGCCCACTCGGGATCAAGGTCATGGTTGAAAACACAGGAACGGAAACCATCACCCCGGGGGAACTCAGCCTCCACATCGGCAAGCAGTCGCTCGAAGCCCAGGGAGTCGGGCAATTGATCCCGGGCCAGCAGGAAACCATCCACTTCCAGCATCAGTTTAAACAAACGGGGGCCCAGCTCATCCACGCCCGGATCGATACCGCCGATGCCATTCCGGGGGACAACCACCGGGAACAGGTGGTTAACGTCCGCGAGTCCCTGCCGGTCCTCCTCATCGACGGCCACCCGTCCGGTGCCTTTTTCGAACGTGCCGCCAGCTTTACCGCACTCGCGCTCACGCCAAATAGCCAGCCACTGAAATCCGGAAAAAGCACCTCCGGCTTCCTGATGGACCCCAGAGTTGTCCCGGCCCCCGAGATGGGCACCCTGGACAAGCTTCCGCGACGCGGCGTCATCGTGCTCGCCGATGTGCCCCGGCTGCCAAGCGATCTCGCCCGGAAGGTAGAGTCCTTTGTCGCCAGTGGCGGCGGGCTGTTGATCCTCGCCGGATCACGTGCCGACGCCTCATTCTACAACACTTGGCAGGGAGCCTCGGGCCCGGTCTCGCCAAAGCAGCTTGCAGCGGCCAGTGGCACGAAAGAAGAAGTCTCCCCCGCCCCGGACACCTTCGACCACCCGGCACTCGATCTCTTTTCCCGCGATAAAAAAAGCGACCTCAAGCAGGCCAATATCTCGCAGTTTCGCAAGGTGCAGGCGCATGTATCCCAATCCGCCAATCAACACGTCATCGCCCGCTTCTCCAATGGCGCTCCCTGGTTGATGAGCAAACAACACGGCCAAGGACGCGTGATGCTCGCCAGCTGTCGGTTTGACCGCTTCAGCGGCACTCTACCGTCCCGGGAATCGTTTGTTCCTTTCATCCACGAAATCATCACCTGGCTGGCGGGAACCGGCGATATTCAATTCAATCTTCCCGCACGCTGGAGCCCCCGCATCTCGCTTCCCGGCGGCAGCGGCCTGCTTGCCAGCTATTACGAGCAAACATCGATGCAAGGCTCACCACTGAGCCGCCAAATCCATTCTGTGGTCGATCTCAATGATTCCCCCCGACAAGACCAAGCAACCACCGAAGCCAAGGCTCGTGGGATTCGCTGGCATGGGCGGCTCCTACCACCAAGCAGCGGCGAGTACAAGATCACGATTGAGGGCCGGGGGAAATACAGCCTGAGCCTCGACGGCAAGCAGCTCTTCAGCAATGGGCAGAAGTCCGAGGCATCGGCAAACATCAACTTAAGCGCCGGGCAAGCAGTGCCCCTGCAACTCGACTTCTCAAAAACCGGCAACCCGCCCTCGCTTCGTCTCCTCTGGACCCCGCCCGGTGCGCCGTCCTCGCTCATCCCCCCTGAAGCGCTGCTGCCACCACGCGACCCGGACAGCGGATCCGATCTGGTGTTGGAAAAAACCACCGCCATTGACCCTCTCGGCGTCCAACGCAGCAGCACCCTGACGCTCGGCGCCCGCGGTCCTTCTCTCAACATTGAGTGCCCCGCCATCCCGGGACTCTACCAGATCGTGGTTCCTCCCACCGCTGCCCAGCTACTCAACCAACAAGCCGGGACCACGATGCCCATGGTCGTCCGTCGGGACATCGAAGAAAGCCGCTACGAAGCACTCAATGACGATGATACAACCCTGATTTCCAAACACATCGAAACCATCCCACTCCGTAATCAGGACGACATTCTCGCGGTGTTGAATGGCAAAGGGTTCGGGGAAGAACTCTGGAAGGTTTTTGCCATAGGTGCCCTGGTTCTCCTGGTTCTGGAAGTCGCCTTGACCCGTTGGATATCGAAATCCCGACGGGCCGGGGAAGAAGTCAAAATCGATTTTGCCATCGAGGCCGACCCACACAACCCACTGGTGCAGCCAAGCGGCTCCCTGGGCAAAGCCGTCAACGGGAAAGGAGACCTCCCATGATCCGCCCCATCGCCACCGCACTCGCCCGTATCCTGATCGGCTTTTTCCTGATCCGGGGAGGATACGCCCTGCTCGGCCAGTGGCTCCAATTCGGGACCACCTGGTCGCTGACCACACTTGCACTCTGCGGCAGCCTCGCCGCAGAAACCATTTTCCAGTTATCCCGCTACGAACAAACGGTGGTTGCCTCACGCCGGGGTCGGATCTTGCTCGCTCTCCGATGGTCCGCTCTCGCCGGCCTGCTCTGGATGCTGTCCCAACCGGTGTGGAGCCGGATGGTCAAAAAAGAAATCAAACAGGAAGTGATCATTGTGATTGATGACTCCGCCTCGATGCACCTCACCGATGACGGCCAGTCGAATACCCGCCAGGAGATCGCCATCCAGGCGCTTGAGGCCTCGGGGCTCTCAAAACAATTGGAAGGTAAAATGCGCGTCCGCACTCTGCGGGCCGCCCGTAAGGTGCTGGGCAACGATGAACAGGCGATCGAAGGATGGAACCAGGCAACTGACTTGGCAGGAGCGCTTGACACCGTGCTCGACCAAGTTCCGGCCGACCAACTCGGCGGGGTGGTCCTCCTCAGTGACGGTCGCCATAACCGCCCCGGACGCGTGGAAGACATCGCCCGGCGTTTTGGCATCCTCGATGCCCCGATAGGAGTCCTCGCGGTTGGCGACGACGCCCCGCCTCGGGATGCCGCCATTTTATCCATCCAGTCACCGGATGCTGTCCACCTTGGGGATCGAATCCGGATCCAGGCCCGACTCAAGTTCGACGGATACAAAGGTAAAAAAACGAGCGTCCGACTCTACCAGGGGGAAACCTTACTTGAAGAACGGCCGGTCTCCATCCCTCAGGACAGCCACCGTGAAGAGATTCGCTTCCGCCACACCCCCGATCAACAAGGGATCACTTCCTACCGTTTGGAGCTCGCAGCCTTACCAGATGAACGGTTTTCCGACAACAACCGCTGGGCATTCGAAACCTCGGTCACCGATGCGCGGACCAATGTGCTGATCCTCGAATCCCACCCGCGGTGGGAGTTCCGCTACCTCAGAAACCTGTTCTATGGTCGGGACAAGTCCATTCACCTGCAATACGTCCTCATGAACCCTGACCGGATTTCAGGGCAGGAAGACCAAGCGGTACACGCCTCCGCTGCCAGGCCCTTCGGCCAGGCCCAGGCAAACCGACTGCCGAAAGACGAGCAAGCATGGCGATCGTTTGATGTCATCATTCTCGGAGACCTCCACCCGGACAGCCTGAACACCGATCAATGGAAGATTCTCGAACAGTGCGTTCAGCAGCGGGGAACCATGCTGATCACGATCGCGGGCCCACGATGGATGCCCCACGCCCATCAAAACCCATCACTCGAACGCCTGCTGCCGATCCTCTACACTCCCAGCCAACGAAGCTACTTCCACACCCGACAATCAGAATTCCAAATCCATCTGGCAAGCGCCGGACAATCCCACCCGATCAGCGCACAGTCCGACAGCCGACTGGAAAATGCCAGCATCTGGAGCCAATTTCCACGCCTCCGCTGGCGACATCCACTGGCCGGTGTCAAAAAGGGAGCCGAGGTGTTACTCATGGCCGGGCCTTCACAAACCCAGGCCCAAACAGCACCAAACAGCGCCAAACAACTCGACAAAGCGCTCGAAGCACTGAAACGGAAACGTGCCATCGAAAGCAACAATGCCCTGCTCGTCACCCAGACATACGGCAAAGGTAAAGTCGCCACCCTGCTCACCGACCGCATTTGGCGACTGAGGGAAGGCGTCGGCGACCAGCACCACCATCGCTTCTGGGGGCAACTCATCCGCTGGGGTGCAGGCCCCAACCTTCGCTCCGGCACTCCGGAAGTTCGCCTTGGCACCGATCAACTCACCTATTCAGGAGACGACCCCATCCAGATCATGGTCAGGCTCCGGGACAAACAACGCAACCCCATCAAGGACCCGGGACTGAAAGCCCATATCTGGAAACTGAGGAAAAAAGTTGCCACCGTGCCGCTCAGCTACGTCGAAGAGTCCCACGGTTTACACCAGGCGACAGCCCCGGCACTCGCGACCCCCGGCAGCTACCACATCACCCTGGAGAGTGAAAAATTGGATCCCAAACTTACCGGCAACCGCCTGTCGAGTGTCCGCACCGTGATCCGGGTAGTGGGCAGCACCAGCCCGGTCGAGCTCTCCGAGACCACCCTCAACCGGCCACTCATGGAAAAGGTCGCCGAGCTTTCCGGCGGGCAGTTCACCACTCCGGATGATGCCAGCACCCTACCCTCCTTGTTTTTGACAGGTGACGAATCCCGTGAAGAGTTAAGAGAAACCTCTCTCTGGGATCACTGGCTGCTTCTCACCCTCCTGCTCATCATCTTCACCACCGAGTGGTCACTCCGCCGAAAACTCGGCTTGCCGTAAACATGCCAGACTCCAACACTCCCATGACCGTCATGTCCCAAGCACCCACACCGGAAATCACGGATGGCCTGAAGGCCATCCTCAAGAGAATCCGTCGCCTGCAATGGACGCGTGGCCTCTTGGCCATTCTCACCATCAGCCTGAGCGGCCTGCTCGCCATCATGGCAGCCGATTGGTTTCTCGCTCCACTCGCAGAATCCACCCGTTGGGCGATGTTTGCCATCTGGCTACTGGGCTGCGCCATCGGGATTTGGCGCTTTCTTTGGGAACCACTTCGGCGACGGATTACCTTGGTCCAGATTGCCCGCTGGCTGGAAGTCCATCATCCGGACATTCAGGAACGCATCAGCACCTCACTCGAATTAGCTGATCGTTCATCCCACGGGATGTCCCCCGCTCTACTGGACGAAATTGCCCGCGAGGCCAGAGTCGACATCGCAAGGATCCAACCGCGGCAGGAAATTCATACCGGCCCGGTCAAACGCTGGCTTGCCCCGACGCTTCTGGTCATCGGCCTCTTTGCATTGCTCTTTGCCATCTGGCCAAACCAAACCGGCCGTCTTTTTGTCCGTGCCATTGCTCCTTTTGCCAACGTCGGTAATGCCGCAGCCATCCACATTGAAATCTCGCCAGGCAACCTCGAAGTGCTCGAAGGTGAACCCATCGAAATTCAGATCCACTACACCGGGGACCCCGGCGAAACACTCGTCCTGGAAACCCACAACCAGAGCCCGGGATCAACCACCACCACCGAAACCCTGCCCTATTCGGGAACCGAGGCAGGCAAACACCTCGCGGTCTACCGCTTGAGTCAGGCCAAGGAGGATTTCGCCTACCGGGTGCGCGTCGGTAAAGCCGAAAGCGAAGAGTTCCACGTCAAGGTCTGGCCCAAACCCCAACTTCGCTCAAGTCAGGTAAGCTACCGCTATCCGGCATACACTGGATGGAACAACAAACAACAGGAACTCAATAACCGCGGCATCGCTGCGATAGCCGGCACCCAAATCGAAATCACAGCAAAAACCAACACCCCGGTCATCCGCGGCGACTTACAGATTAAGGGCTCAAACCCAGTCCCGCTCGATATCCACCCAGGGGCCGACCAATCCAGCCTGAGCTGCCGGTTTCCCATCACCAAAAAACGATCGGGCCAAGGGACGATCCTACTCAAACACCGACTCGGCCAAGAGTTCGAAGCAGCCAGATTCCCCATCAACGTTCTCCCTGACAAAGCACCCAGCATTGAAATCCTATCGCCAGACAAGCAAGAACTTACGGTCCGCCCGGACGAGCACCTGCCGATCACCTATCAGATCCGTGAAGACATCGGTCTGCAATCCGTGGAGCTCGTATCCTTTACCGATCCGAAACATCCTCACAGCACATCCTGGCCGATGCCAACACAGGTTTCACCAACAAAAAAACAACTCTGGCGTGGAGAACACACCCTGCCGATTGCCACCTTGCTCGAGCTCCACCCCAAAGCTCGCGAGATCAACATCTTGATCCAGGCCAAGGACAACCGTCCACCGGAATTTGACGGACCAGGGGTTGGAAAATCAGCCATCCTCACGCTGAAAATCTCCCGCAGTGCGACCTCGCTGGCACGCCAGGAACTTGACCAGCAACAATCATCCGTCCGTGAAACCGCCCGCAAAGCTCGCGAAGCCATCAGGCAAGCAAAAGAAAAAATGGATGCCAACCGCGATACCGTCCGCAAGGAGGAGATCCCGAAACATAACCGACAACAACTCGCCAAAGCGAGAGAGCAACTGCACCTTGCGGAAAAATCACTGCATCAACTCGCCAAGGAAATGGAAAACACCGTGCACGCCCCAAAGGCTGAACACGCAAAAAAAGCCGCCGACAAATCGCGCGAAGCCCGTGAGAAACTCGAAACAGCCCCACTCCAAAACACCCCCGATGAGCGAAAAAAAGAACTCGACCAGGCACGTGACGCCGCGGAAGACGCGATGAAGCAGCTCGACCAACTCCAACAAAACGTCGACCGGGATCGCCAACGGGTCGAAGACATCGCCCGCCTCCGGGAGCTCGCCCAAAAAGAATCCGAGCTCGCACGCCAGGCTGAACAACGGGCACAGAAGCAACAAGCAGAGCAAGCCAAACAGACCGCAGACGCCTCTAGCCCGGAGCCAAACAAACAAGACGCAAAACAAGACACCAAGCGAACAAACAAACAAAACCGCGAACAAGCAAAAGCCGACGAGCAATGGCAACAGCAACAACGGCAGGTCCAGGAGGAACTCCGACGAGCCATCAACGAACGACCCGATGCACAGGCCGAGGCATCCCGCCAACAAGCGGAACAATCACGTGAACTGGCGGAACAATCACGCAAACTCGCATCCCAACAAAAACAACTGCAATCACTCAGCCAACAGGCAGAGAAACAACAACAATCCGCCGATCGAGCCAAACAAGCCGAGAAAACCAAGCCTCAATCCGCCGCAAGCAAACAGGCACAAAAACAAGCGAGCAAGCAAAAGGAGGCGTTCAAGCAACAGGTGGAAAAAGCACTCCAACAAGCCCAGCAGGATGTGATCGATCAAGCGGAAAAACAACTCGAACACGCCCGCCAAGAGGCAAAACCCGAAGCCGACACCCTGCCGGATGCCATCGCCAAAGCCAAAGACGCTCTGATGTCCCAAAAAGCAGAAGCCAAAGACAAAGCAAATCCAGAAAAGGACGGCAATCCGTCAACGGAAACAGCCGGCAAGCCATCACCCGAACAAAAACAATCAGCAACAGAACAAAGCAAACAGGCGGCCAAGGCATTCAACGAAATTGCCAACCAACAAAGCCACGAAGAATCCAAACCATCCAACAACACAACCGACCCAGCCGCTAACAAACCAGAGGAGCAGGCAGACACCAATGCTAACAAACCTTCATCAGCTGAGCATGATGCCGGGCTCGAATCCTTGGCTGAGCGTCAAGAATCGATTGCCAAAGCCGCGGAACAACTTGCTCAAAACAAGCCGAAAGAGGCACTCGCCGAGTTGCAAGGGATGCAAGCCAAGGCCACAGAGCAACTCGCCGATGACATCCAGGCACTACCGGAGGTCCAACACCACTCGGGGGAGCGCCAGCAGGCAGAACACCAGTCACGTCAAGCGCGTGAGCACGCACGCGAAGCCGCCCGAACAAGTCAAGAAGGGCAACTACCGGCCAGCACCCAGCGCAATGAGCAGGCATCCCGGTCACTGGAACAAACCGCCAAAGCGCTCGACGCCGAAGCCAAACGCCTCGACCAACAAGCGAAACAAGCGGAGTCGATCGCCCAACGGGAGGCCGCCGAAACAAGCAAAGCGGAAATGGCCATCGAGTCCGGACAACAACCGGGGCGTCAAACCCGGCCGATGAAACAAGCAAACGTCGACGCAAAACAACTCGCCAAAGCATTTGAACAGGCGGCTGAAGCCAGTCAAGCCGCCAAAGCCGGGCAAAACCAGAAGGCAGCCGAGGCAAGCCGGCAGGCGGCCGACGCCCTACAAGAGCTCGCCGCTCAAGCGATGGAAAATATGCAAGCCGGACGGCAGCAGCCCGCATCCAACCCAGCAACAAAACCTCAAACGGCATCGTTGTCTGAACCTTCCAAGCACGAAGAAGGCCCCGAGAACAAACCATCAGGTCAAGGAACCGGTGAACAGAACAAGAAACAAAACCAACAACCGTCACCCGGAGTCCCCCCAGAGCTCGCAAAGCTCGGCGTCTCTATCAAAGACTGGGAAAAACTCCAACACATGCTGAAATCCGATATCAAAGGAACCGATGCCGCCCACATCCCTGAAGACTACCGCCAACTGGTTCAGCAGTATTTCCAACAAATTGCCAGTGAGGGAAAGGAAGACCAACCATGAGACCCCGTAGATTTCGCCCTATCGATCGATGGATCACAAAGGCCCCGGTAGCCGGCATACTATGCGGTCTACTCATGGCCAGCCTCTCTGGCATCACGCCTCTCCATGCCCAGTCCCCGGCGGTAGCGGACAGCTCGGTTTTCGAACAATTTCGAAGCCAGGTTGACCCCAGTATTGAAAAGGCACTTACCTATCTTGCGGCGCAACAAAAACAAAACGGATCCTTCCCGGGCAGCTACGGCGATTCCACAGGTATCCCCGCCCTCGTCGGTATGGCCTTTCTCTCCAAAGGACATATGGCCACCGAAGGGATACACGCGGAAACCATCAGGCGATGTGTCGACTTCATCACCAGCCATCAGAAAGACAACGGACTTCTAGAAGCCGGCAGTGGAGGTAATGGCCCGATGTATGCCCACAACATCGCCACCCTTTTCCTCTCCGAAATTTCCGGTATGGTCGACCCCGAGCGACAAAAGAAAATCGACCAGACACTGCCCAAAGCACTCAAAATCATCCTCCAAGCCCAGGCCGTAAAAAAGAGCGAATCCCATCGCGGGGGCTGGCGCTACCACCCTGGATCACACGACAGCGATACCTCCTGCAGCGGCTGGGCCCTGATGGCCTTGCGCTCGGCCAAGCTCAACGGTGCCGCCGTGCCGGACAAGGCCATCGAAGATGCCGTTGCCTATCTCTATCGGCATCACAACCCCGATACCGGAACCTTTGGCTACACCGGCCGGGACGACCACAAAAACACCCTCACCGGCATGGGCCTGCTCTGCCTTGAGCTCTGTGGAGAACACGGTAACCCCGCTACCATCAAAGCCGCCGATTACGTGCTGAAAAACCACCGCTCACTGCCCGGTGCCCAGTTTGAAATCTATGGCAACTACTACAACGCCCAGGGGATGTTCCAGCTCGGCGGTAAGTATTGGAATAGCTACGGCAAATGGATGTACGCAACCTACCTTCCCAAACAACAAGCCGACGGCTCATGGAAAAGCCGGGAAGCCGGATCGGTCTACGGCACCTCGATGATGGTTCTTGCCTTCACCGTGCCCTACCGCCAACTGCCAATCTATCAGCGAGACGAAACCGTCGACGAACCGGAATAAACTGCGCGCCGCGCCCCCTCAACTCATCCGTTAGACCAAGATCAAACATCATTGATGTCTTGGATTTTCTCTTGGGCCCGACTTCTTTTTTTCGGTCTGGCCCTTGCGGGCATCCTCATCCTCTTTTTGTTTTGGCGCCCGATTGGCAGCAATATCCCGAGTATCGGCAGCCACCGTGTCTGAAATGCCGCGTAAAATCAAATTGCGTCGGTTTGCATCAAAAAACACAAAGATCAGATGCCGCTGGGTTGGGGTATGAAACCAGCGGGTGGAGCTCAGCGTGTTCCATTTTTTATTGGCGCCGTAGTATTCCAAGATCACCGGCTGACTGGCAAGCACCTTGGCCTGACTGTTGAGCACCGGCACCGTCACCATTTTCTGAGCCTGGCAGACAAAACGAACATTCTTCGAAGAGCCACGCTGGAAGGGATTTGCCCCCATTTCTCCACGCACCGGATACGAAGAAAGGTTGAGCACTTTTCTCGTTCCGGCTTTGAAGACATCCAGATCACCATTCAGAGCAAGAGCGCGATAAGGCAGCTTCGCTTCCTTTTGGGCAGGTAACAATACCACAATCGTACGCCGCCCGCGCTCAGGCAGATTCACCCGGGCAGCCGGGAGAAGTTCTCCACCATCGGCTCGGTGCATCAAGGTCAATGTCTTGGGCCCTCGATAATCCACTGGCGGAAGTAGGGTGTTCGACGACACTCGGATCTCTGGCAGATCGGCATCCTTTTGCTTTTCTCCACTATTCCAAAAAAAACGATTTTCCCCTCCCACCGGTTTAAAGCTCACCACCTGCAAGCTCTTGCTCACCAGATCCTGGGCATCCGCTGTCACTCCAAACAACATCCCCCCCGCGATCAGCATCCACACTAATAATCTTGCCATATCCTAGTTTACATCAAATCCAAACAATTCACACAAAAGCATCCGTAAAAAATACTCACTCCCTTACACCTCATCCAGAGACAACCAGCGGAACGATTGCACCTTGAACCTCCGGCCAAATGCCTGGTTCACTTCGGCCAGCTGATTCTGGTTCGATGGGTTGAAGACCTCCTTTTCAGGCTCATCCACACGATCGAGATACTCAGGGTATCGCTGAACAACGGCCTCACAGTAAGCCCTGGCCTGAACTCTGCCTCGCGAATCCACCGATTCCCCATAAGCACGGATTTTAAAGGTATCCGATCTTACTCTCACCAAGGGAGCCAAGGGCATCAACACATCCGCCTGAGTCACATACCCGGGAGCTCCTTCACCCACCTTGCCCAGAGCAGCTTCCGGGTTACGGTAACCCACTTCTGCCACTTCATTCTGAGTCACCAAATCCGAAGTCTTTTCAAACGATTTGTTGATGCTGGTCTCATCAATGGCCGCCTGCAACGCACCACGCAACCCGGACTCACCAGAGCTAAGTCGACGGTTGACAAATTCCGCCAGCGAAAGAAACGGCCCACGTTCACGAACTTGCTCGACCATGGCCTCGGCCAACTCCTCAATTTCATATTCAGTCAACGAGCGCACCCCTTCCCAACGCTTGCGCAGGAATTCTTTCTGATCACCATCGAACTCATCTGTTTCAGCGCCATCCGCGTTGGGAATCGTGAAGCGGCTCACGGGATAACGTTGTTCGTCTTTCTGATCAAATTGTCCGGTCTCGGCAGACAGCCAAGCCAAGGCCCGACCATCGAGGCTGGCAAGAAATGCCTGCCAAGCTTCAACCGATGTCGAGTTCACATTGAAAGCGCCTTCGCAAACGAGGTGCGAGCTGATTTTTTTATACCCATCCTCGTCCAGCAGTTCCGTCATCAATTCCTGGGCCTGGTCCCCTTGCCGGATCTGCATAAACCGGTAGCGGCTATTGGGTAAAGAAGTGCCATCTTCCAGAGCCTCCTGCAAGACCTGCAGCCTGTCGCGTTGCTGCGGCGAGGCAACAAGCTCCTGATCCTGGGGCGACACACTCGAAAAACACCAGGCATCCCAAAGCGCCTCATTCGCTTTCCAGCACTTGTCATGCAGCAAGCGGGATCCACCATTGTCGGGAGCCGGAGCACTCTCTTCAATCTCACTTGCTCCCAAATAAGGTAAAGCCCAGGAATTTCCGAAGGCATTCGCCACATAAGGGAATGAAACATACGGAACCGGACCATCCGGGTCATTGGGCGACTGCACATGATTCGGGTCGGGCCACGGATGACCAAGACCGGCATGCTGCAACTGGGCCAAAGAAATCATCGGTTGATATGGAATTTCCTGAATCGGCACATGATTTTGCCCATTCAAAGGTTCCAATGCCCCCCGGCTGGTCCCAAGGTAGCCTTTATTGTCAGCCGTCACCTCAACAAATGGGTAATCGTTGAGACTGTTCACGCGCTGAATGAAAAACTCATATCCACCGTGGCGCAGGGTCAGCGGATTATTATTACGCACATCCGTGTTCAATTGCCATGGGTCATTGAGGAGATAGTGCTTCACCTTGGCTTTCTCCGATTCAGAAATCGGACTTTCAGACGAGGGCTCGATCCGGTGCTCCGTTCGCATCCTCATGCCCATCAAGGCCAGTGGCTTTTTATTGCCCACCCCGGCAATCTGGCCAGCTGTAAAATTCGCATCGCTGGTCCGCTCCAAATCATTGGTCACCGTATCAAAAGAATCCTTGGTGATGACCCCCTTGAAATATCCATATTCGTTTGGATAGCCGTTCGGCCCGGTAAAATAAATGTCAGTGAAGTGATCAAAACCAGCCCACGTAGGCGCCGAGCCATCTTTTTCGATCACCGCCTCAATCTCGTCTCCGCCGGACACAATCAGCGGGTGCCCCCCATGTCCCAGTTTATAGGAATACAATCCGCCACTCATCTGCCACCCCGGCTCGAGACGAAACAGGTGATTGGGAGGCTGCGGGCTGTCAGAGTTATCGGAATACACCCGCACCTCACCAGGCATCAACGGAGTATCCAACCTCAGCATCGCATTGTGTAACTGCCAGTGCGTACTTTCCGGCATGTCTTGGATAATCCACCACAATGGCTTTTTGCTAGGTGTCCGGTTCCACCGCTGACCTCCAACGTAATAGCTGATACCATACGGAATATTCCATAGTTTGAAGTCAATCTGGCTGTCCGAAGGAATCGACATCGGGATGGTATACGGGTTCCACAGCTCCATGATGTTATCGAACACCATATTCACCTGAAACTTGCCAGGGCCATGCACATCAGGGTCAGCCGGCACACTGTAATGGGAAACCAACCACTGCCATTTGGTAGGAATTGGCAAATGCCGCCGCCAATTCGCCTTGCCAACATACTCCGACCAGGTATCGCCAGCGGCAAAATGAGGCACCCCGCCGACCCACTTGACCATGCCTCCTTCATCGACCGGCTTGTAGCTCCGGTAGTATCCATACAAATCGTCCCATGCCGGTCCCCCCTCATAGATTTCCTGCTTGGCAAAGTCCATGGGCAGACCGTCCAACTCGAACAACAAACTGAGATCCTTTCGCATCCCTGCCGATTTCGTATCGGTTAACAAGCCAAGGGAGTCCACCGTCACATCATGAAACCGATACTTCGCCGATTCCGGTAAATCCGCACCACCATCGCCCAGAAAATCCAAGGTTCCACGGGTCACTCCCCGCAGCACGGTTTCATCCTGAACCAGAGTGTTCATTTCCTCAATCTCCCGCACGGCAAGCACGGGTGCTGCCACCGATTCGTTGGCACGACTTGCCAACCCCTGGGCATCAGCCTGATACAAATTCACCCTTGCCTTGCTGTTCTCACCCGTGATCCACCAGCTGTAGGACCCTTTGCGTTGGCCATTTTCCTCCAGGGCGACTTTGGGCACCCGAACCATCAACTTGGGATCGCCCCCCTGCCCCAAGCTTCCCAAGCCCACCATTTCCACCGAGTCCGTCGCCAGATCACTTTGAGGAAACTGAAAATCATCGGCATTCGCACCCGATACCAACCACTTCCTGAAACGAGTCGGCCTGCCGACATCATAACTTGAAGCCACATTGGCCTCCGTCAATTGCTCACCATCTTCCATCCCTTCCCCCCAACTATCCCAGACCCCCAGCAAATGCGGCTGGGTAATCTCATCCCCCAAAATATCGGCGCGCGCCGTGACCCTGCGGTCCGGCCCGGTCTGCTTCTGCAATTCACCCAAGGCAATCATCAATGCCATCCGGGCATTGGCCCTGGCGTCCTGCATCGCCTGCCCCTGTTGGGAAGACCTCAATTCCACCGTACTCAGACTCAACATCGCCAGAGCAATCATCACCAGCAGCACCATCACACTGATGGTTGCCACCAAAGCAAATCCTTGTCGCCTGCCAATTGCTTGTTTTTGTCTGCGATTTTGCATCTTGTTCAATCTGTATGATTCCTAGCCTCCATGTTCACGTTCTCGCCGTCATCTCATCTCTCACAACCATCATTTTTCGACAATTGACAGTCAGAAGCCGGGATCCATTCATCCACTTCCTCTGACTGAACAGCGAAAACCTAATCGTTCTTATCATAGATACAGCGAAAAGAGCATCTAGGTAACTCCATTCCTTGTTCTCACGTTTCATTGCTTTTTTTTTGATGATTCACGACAAGGATCGAATTCCACCTCATCATTGAAGTCTGAGTATACCCCTTCCCATACGACCATACAATTTATATTCAAATGTAACCGCAGGGTACAAGACACATCCAAGCCTTACAGCCACCTGTTCCACAGCTAACCACCCCAAACTAGTAACCTAAGTAGACAGGTTGATTATTGAAATCCTTCGATTAAGATCACGTAGTTTCATCAGCCAGCATTGAGGCCCGACAGCTCAACTGCGCCTTCCTCATTTACCATAGCTATTTCATACTCATTTCAATCTCACCACATCATGCATTCGTCCACACCCCTACTTTCCGCCAGCCTCATCCCCGTTCTTGCCAGCTGCTTTTCACTCACCGCCAACGCTGCTGAAACCGATGCGTCAGCGAGCACGCCATCGTCCGGTCAAAATGAAATTCAGGAAACCCAATTCCAAGAGAGATACACCATTAGCACGCCACTTCCCACTTGGAAAAACCACAAGCCCCGACTCTGTTTGGACGGCAATGCCGAGACCCATTACTGGTCTTCCCGCCCGATGAAAAAAGACGAAACGTTCACCGTCACCCTCGCCAAGCCGGTCAAGGGCCTCACTCTCACCGTCAAAACTGGCAAAGAGGACGGCAAAGATATACTCAAGAATGGCGTGCTCGAGATGAGTCAGGACGGAACATCTTGGAAACCCGCTGGAAAATTCTTCAAGGGCAAAGCTGAAACCACACTCACCCGGGCGACCAAAGCCATCCGCTTGCGAGCCACCAAGGACCAAAACGCATGGCTTGCCATCCAGAGCATCACCCTGGGAGATCACGAGCGAACCCAACTATCCACCACCCGAAACGTCAAAATCGGGGAACAAAACCTCGATTTAACCATCACCGTCGAAACCGAAGGGTTTGAAGACCTGAAACCCCGGGTCGAGGAAATGACCAACCTTTACTTCAGCAGTTGGCAGAAAATTGCCAAAGCTCTCAGCGCCCCGATCGACCGCACCCCCACCCACCTGTTTCTGAGCTTTCGTGACGACATCAATTTCCCGGCCTATGTGCTCGGAACCAGCATGGTGCTCAAGGGAGACCATCTACGTAACAACCCGGAAGATACCTTCGGTGTGTTCACCCACGAACTCTGCCACTTTGTTCAGAATTACCCGGGAGGTGCCCCCGCTTGGTTCGTCGAAGGAACGGCTGACTACATCCGTTACAAAGCCTACCCCGACTCCCTCTGGGCCAAGAAAAACAAGAAGCGCACGGACAAATCCAAGCCGCTCGGCCAGTACTGGAACTCCACGGCCTTCCTGTTGTGGATTGAAAAAGAACACAAACCCGGCGCCGTCGCCATCGTTTCCCGAGCCTGCAAAGAAGGGAAATACAACGATAAGATTTGGATGGAACTCACCGGCCATACGCTCGACCAACTCGTCAAGGCCTACGGCAAATCCTAAACCCTCAGCAGAACCCAATAAGCACTCGAGAGAACCATCCTGACGCTTCCCTTGCCACCATGCCTTTCCCAACAACCTCCGCGGCTTCGTTGATTTGCCGTTGCCTGCAACTGGCAACCGCCGTGCTGCTGCTCGGAGCCTGCTCGGAATCCGATGAGCCCCCGAGCCATCGCCTGGATCTCAAATCCTTCACCCCGATCTACAACCAGTACATCCAACGCTGGCTGGCTGAAGAACACCAAAGAATCAGCAAGCAAATCCAAGAATTGGAGCGCTCGGGCAAAGCTCAACAACCCATCGATTCCAAGCTCCTCCAATCCCGCCGCGAGATGGAACGCATCACCTACCGGCAATCGCTGGGTGATTACTTCCAGTTCAAACAAATCGACGACCTACCCGAAGACTTGGTCTGGGAAGACGGCATGGACCAACCTGAAATCGGAGACCCGCGGGCAAAAAAAGGAGGCGTCTTTCGCTACTACATCACTGAGTTCCCCCCCACGGTTCGTCCCTTCGGCAAGGAATCCAACAACAGCTTCCGAGGCCGGCTTTACGATGAACTGGAAATACACCTCACCGGCGTTCATCCGCTCACCGGAAAACCCATTCCCGGAATCGCCAAACGATGGGCGATCAGCCACGATCAACGCACCGTCTACTACGAACTTGACCCCGAAGCCCGATACAACAACGGCAACCCGATCAAGGCCAGCGACTACATGACCGGCATCTACATCCGGGTCTCCGACAACGTCGCGTCCCCCTTCGAAAAACAATACTACCGCGAACAATTCGCCCAAATCACCAGCTTCGGAGAGTCCCATCTCGCCGTTACCCTGCCGGAACCGAAGCCCATGATGACCTATCACACGCGGCTGTCCCCGGCCGACCCCGACTTCTATCAAAACTACGGGCCGGACTTCGCTGAGCGCTATCAATGGAAGGTCGCCCCCCATAGTGGAGCCTATTTCGTCCAAGACAAAGACATCCGTAAAGGAGTCTCAATCAAACTCACCCGCAACCCGGACTGGTGGGCCAAAGACCACAAGTACTACCGCCACCTCTACAACCCGGATCAAATCATCTACACCACCATCCGGGACGCATCCAAAGCCTTCGAACTCTTCCGAGCCGGAGAACTCGACGCCTTCCAGCTCAACGAACCCAAACTCTGGTACGAAAAATCAGAAATTGATCCGGTGTTCAACGGCTACATCGAACGCTACATGTTCTACACCCAGTTCCCGCGCTCCCCCAGAGGGATGTACTACAACCTCGACCGACCTCTACTCCAGGACCTCAACATCCGACTCGGCATCAACCATGCACTGCATTGGCAAAAAGTCATCGATATCATCTATCGTGGCGATTACGCCCGACTGCAACAATTCAGCGAAGGCTTCAACGAGATCACCCGTTCCGACATCCGGGCCCGACCCTTTTCGGTCATTGAGGCCCGGCGTCATTTTCATGCCGCCGGTTTCTCCGAAGAGTCCCCGGATGGCATCCTCCGCCGCCCCAACGGGCAACGGCTCGCATTCGACATTACCTACCCGACATCGGGAAATTACAACCGCATCATCGCCATCCTGAAAGAAGAAGCCAGAAAGGCGGGGCTGGAACTCAGGGCCGATGGACAGGAACCCACCGTTTCCTACAAAAAAGTCATGAAAAAAGAACACGACATGACCTTCTGGGGATGGGGGTGCCGTCCGCCATTTCCCTCCTACCACCAATTCTTCCACTCATCCAATGCCTACTCGGACAATGGTGAAGTGAAACCTCAAACTAACAACATCAACAGCTTCAGCAATGAACAGATGGATGTCCTCTGCGAGCAAATCCGCAACGCCCGCACACGGGAAGAAGTCAAATCCACCTCACACGCCATCCAACAACTGATCCACGACGAAGCCATTTTCTCTCCCGCCTGGGTTGCCAATTTCGTTAGAATCGGCTCCTGGCGCTGGGTTCGCTGGCCAAATACCAAAGCAACCCCCTTCAACAATCCCGTCATCTCAGACCCACTCGAAAGCTACGTGTTCTGGATCGACCAAGACATTCAGAAGCAAACCCAACAAGCGGTCCAACAAGGGAAACCATTTCCCGAAGTTCAACGTATCATCGATCAATTCAAAGAAGGCATCCCCGATCAACCCAAACCCTGACCTCGATCAATAAAAACCCTGACCTCATCACACCGGGCGCTTTTCCTCCTTTTCTCTTTGTCGAATCCAGCTAACTTTATCCCTGATATCTACTCTGAATCCTCTATGAAAACACCTCAAAAAATAAGCTTGGTCACCCAAACCGCCAACATCCTGAGGGATCAGATCGCCACCGGAAAAATCCTGCACATGCTCCCCGGCGAAAATAAAATGTCGGAAGACCTCCAGGTCTCCAGAAAAACCCTGCGCGCCGCCCTGCTCATCCTCACCAGCGAAGAAATCATCTCAGAACCCACTCCAGGAGCCCGCCGACGCATCCTCAGTAAACCACAAAAAGTTAATCAACAACGCAGCGTCGGTATTCTCCTGCCCCGCCCGCTGGACGAATTACACGCATCCTCTCAGGACCTCTTCCGCGCCTTACGCAAAAACCTGAACCGGCTCGGAGTCTCCATCCACTACCACGACTATCCGTTCCTCACCACTCGCCAAAACCCGAACCAAATCAAAGGCATCTTCAAATCCCACCATGCGGATGTCTGGGTGGTCCTCGAAATCACGACCACCATCGTTGAAATCGCCGAAGAACTGAACATTCCCGTTGTTGCCTGCGGCGGCCGGACCCATAACAAATTTCACAACGTCGCCTACGATGCCGTCTCAGCGTTGGAGCACGCCTTCCACAACCTGATCAATCACGGCCACCAACGCATCTGTTACCCAAGTGACAAACAAGGATCAAGTATTCCCAGTCTGGCAAGCATCCTCGAACAGCAAGGCATCGAAGTCATCCCGGAACTCCACTTCCCGGCCTGTGATCAGTCCACCACCGACTTCGTCTGCATGCTGGAGCGGCTCTTCAAACGTCCCAATCCACCGACAGCCTTCATCACCGGCGGACCACGCAACCTGATCACCTTGATCACTTGGCTCGCCAAACAAAAACTCTGTGTGCCTGAAGATGTCTCCATCCTGCATATCGGTTCCGACCCCATGATCAGCCCCATCATCCCGAAGATCAGCTACTACAGCACCTCCTACGCACCACTCGCCAAACAACTCGGCCGGATTATTTCAGCCCTGCTCGAGAACCCAAACGCCAAGCTCGAACAAAAAACCTTCTTTATGGACTACATCCCCGGCGCCAGCCTGGCCCCACCCCAATCACAGCCATGACCCGAGAACCAAGGCGAATACACTAGGGGCTAACAGCCTGCGGCGCTGACAGGATTCACATGATTGAAGAGGATCTACAGAATTCTTTTAAGAAGTAAGCGATAAGTTTTGGGCACACCTTGATCTTTGAGAATTAAAAATCCTGACCATCCTGTCAGCGCCGCAGGCATCACCGATGATCATCTCCCTAATGTAGGAGGCATGCATGACCCGAGAACCACGCTTTTTGACTTGTGCTCTCTGACTCAGCCTATCAGGATGAGCCAATCATGATCAGAAAACGACCCGTCCGCCTCCTGGCAGCCCTCACCCTGGCTGCAGCAGCCAGCCTGAGCGTCAACTCCTGCGCCCCGTCCACCTCCACCCAAAGCAAACTTGCCCCGGGACAATACGAATGGCACCCGGAACGATCACCCAAAGGCCCCGTCCTGATGGTGGTCAGTATCGATGACCAAATGACCTACGTTTACCGCAACGGCGTGCAAATCGCACGTTCCACGGTCAGCACCGGCCGCCCGGGCAAAGAAACGCCCACCGGCGTGTTCACCGTCCTGCAACGTAAGGTCGAACACGAATCCAGTATCTACAAAGGAGCCCAGATGCCCTACATGCAGCGCCTGACCTGGAGCGGCATCGCCATGCACGCCGGCGACCTGCCAGGTTACCCCGCCTCCGGAGGCTGCATCCGTCTTCCCTATGCATTCTCGCAAAAACTTTACGGTATCATGCACAACGGAGCCACCGTTGCCATCACCAAGAAAAACGCCCAACCTTCCCAGTCCAGCCGCCCAGCCGGCATCCTGCTCGCCAGCAAAGGGGCCAGCAGCGAACGCGCCATCCCCAATCCCTCGGGTGAGATTGTCTGGAACCCCGGCAAAAGCCGCAGTGGCCCATTTTCCATCCTCATCAGTTACGCCGACCAGACCGTCTATGTCTGGAGAAATGGTGTTCAAATCGGCCAATCCCCGATCGCGATCCGTCCGGGTGCCCGCCCACCTGAAGGTGTTTTCATGATGCTCGAAAACAAAGACTCCAGCGGTCTGCCTGCCTGGAGCGCCCTCAGCCTAAGCGGAGGATCCAGTCGAGGCAACGCCGTTGCCGCCATGCGCTCGGACCTCCGTATGCCCGATGAGTTTGCCCGCAAAATTCGCCCACTGGTCACCCCGGGAACCATCCTCGTTTCCACCAGCAAATCGAGCAACAAGAGCACCCGCTCAAACCGCAACTTCGATATTATTCGTTAACCACTCAAGCTTGCCCCTTTTCATCAAGTGGCGGGTACCCCGCCACGGCTACTGCGAAGAGCCCTTGGCTCGAGCAGCATGACTCTCGTCCTCACCCCTCTCGGTCTCACCGGGCGGGGTGATTTTTTGAAAAAAATGACCCCACGCTGCTAAGAATCTCGAAATCCGGCTGTGATCAGGTAGACTGTATCCTTCTGTCATCATATCGATTCATGCTCAGCACCTCCTCCAGCCCGCCGTCTACGGAATTTGTCAGCCTGCTCACCGAGCATCAGGCTGACCTCTGGGCATTTATCATCTCCCAACTCCCCGGCAACCCGGAGGTCGGAGATATCCTGCAAAAAACCAATCTCACGCTCTGGACCAAGCGGGAGCAATTCGCTCCGGGTAGCAACTTCCGGGCATGGGCATTCTCTGTCGCCCGCTTCGAAGTCCTCGCCCACCTCAAAAAACACAAACGAGGCAACTGGCTCATCTTTAACGACGAACTACTCGAAACCATTTCCATGGAAGCACCTGCTGCCATCCCCGAGTCCTCACTACGCCTGAAGCTGCTCGAATCCTGTACCGCCAAACTCCAACCTCAACACCGCGACCTACTCAACCACCGCTACCAAAGTAAAGACGGTTTGGCCAGCTACGCCAAACAATGTGGCCGCAGTGTCTCTTCTCTCTCCGTCACCCTGCACCGGGTGCGAGCCACCCTCCGCAAATGCATTGAAACCGGACTCGCCAAACACCTCGAGAAAGGAGACGTGGTATGATCCAAACGCTTGAATCCCGCATCCAGACAATGCTTGACGGCACCATCAGCGAGGAGGAATTCCGACACCTCGAGGACGAGCTGATCGCCAACCCGGAAGCTCGGCAAATCTATTACAGCTATATCTCGCTTCATCAGGGATTGGAATTTCGTCTCTCGCGATCCTCATCCACCTCCTCGGCATCCGGGACCCATGCCATTCAGGGACTGGCCGAATCCCGCTTGAAGCGTCAACGCGCCCGTGCCCGTAAACTGGCAGTAATCAGTGCCGCAGCCCTGATCCTGATCTCTCTGGTCAGCATGCGCTTCTTTCTGATTCAGGAGCAAGCATCCAGCAATCCTCTCGATTTCAAAACCTCCCCCGGCACCCTCTTCACCCTCACCCACAGCTCCCCGGAAGCTGCAGAGCAAGGTTTCATCCTGGAAAAAGAATCCAGACTCCAAATCTCCCAGGGAAGCGTGGAACTCAATTTCCCCTCCGGCGTGAGGGCGATCGTTCAAGCCCCTGCAGATCTCACCCTGCATAATGACAACCAACTCTACCTCGGCACCGGCACCGGTTGGTTCCACGTGCCCGAACAGGCCCGCGGATTCACCGTCATTACCCGGGAGATGAAAATCATCGACCTCGGCACCAAATTCGGCGTCGTCTCCACCCCACAAACAGATGATGAAATTCACGTCTTCAAAGGCATGGTCGAAGCCATTGCCCTTCACGGGGTGAAAAAGAAAACCACCCTCACAGCAGGTCAGGCAGCCCTCGTCCGCCCTTACGGACGCTTCCACACCATTGAACCCAACACCTCAGCATTCCCTACTGAACTTCCCCGTACGCTGCCCCATCTCCACTTCTCATTCGATCAGCGGGATGTCAATCCGCTCCCCACCAGCGCCAATCAACTCAAACAACAACCGGACGTGCAGGCTGTCGTGCATACCGCCGCCAACCCATCATCCACCCCCGAACACAGCAGCGGTAAATTCGGCCAGGCTCTGAAACTCGACGGCGTCAGCAATTACCTCGAAACCAATTGGGACGGCATCCTCGGAAACCAACCTCGATCCGTCGCCTTCTGGATCAAAATGCCTGAAATGCGGCTCGGCGACTCCTTGAGCAATGGACGCACCATCATCGGCTGGGGAATGCAACAGGAACGACAGGACTCCGTCAACGTCAACAGCAAGTGGACCATCCATCTCGACCCCGCCACCAACCGCTACCCGATGCTTAACATCAGCTTCGGCGGCTTCTGGTATTACGCTCCTGAAACCGTCCTCGATGACGACCAATGGCATCACCTCACCGTCGTCTACACCGGCGAAGCCGATGACAAAGGTCAACCCATCACCCAACTCTACCTCGACGGTCAACGCCGCCCGATTTCCAAAGCCGCCCATAACCCGGTCCAGAGAGATGTCGAAGACAACATCGCCATCAACACCACCGCACACACCCCGCTTGTCGTCGGAGCAGCCCTGCACCCGGATGCCCGTAAACTCATTCACCATAACCGCTTCCTCAAGGCCGAGATCGATGAACTCTACATCATCGAAGGCGCGATCACCGAGGAAAGCGTGCTCAAGCTGATGCATCAGAACCAGCTTAGCCATTAAATGGCAGACCTCGGCTGAAAACCTATAAAAAGAGGACAATTTCATTTTTTTGAAATTTCTCGTTAAGATCTGTAACCTTCAGGCTGTTTTCCATTAGCACGACTTCATTCGTGCATGAATCACCTGCATTTTTCATGGGTTTGAAAATGCAGGTAAAACAAACCCAAATAATAATACGTAACAAAATGAATACAAAAAAAACTGCAGCCACACTGGCCATGGCCAGTCTCGGTATCGCGGCAGCACAAGCTGCAATCATTAGCGTCAACCTTACTGATGGAGGGGGAGGATTCGGCAATGCCGACATCACCGAAAAAGCAGGTGTCATTGAAGCAGGAGGGTGGGAAACTGCCTCTGCTAGCGGAGCCAAAAATGATACCAACCTCTCTGCCCTACGAGCTGATGACGATGGATCTCTGGTCACCACAACCGCCACCATGACAATTAGTTCTGGCTTTGGTGGCTACTACAATGGTGCAAGCGGATTCAACACTGCAACGGCACTGTACAGCAACAACATGATGACGAACTTCATGGAAACTGGTACAAACACGGGAGGCACGATAGGCTTCACCAACCTAAATGCCAGTGTAGGAACTACTTACGACGTCTATGTCTATATGCGTAGACCATTTGGCAATACGGGAGCTATCTCGGTTACTGTCGATGGCACAACCAAATGGATTGAACCTCAACACAGTGCTGGGCCATTCTTAGAAGCCGACTACGCAACTCAAGCTGAAGCTCAAGTCGACCCCAATAATGGGGGACACTACATCCTCTTCAGCGGAGTAACCTCAGATTCGATCGACATCGTTTTGGGCGACAATGCCGGGGGACGGGTAGGAATCAACGGTATCCAAATCGTCGAAGCTGTTCCTGAGCCATCTGCAGCAGCATTACTTGGATTAGGAGGAGTCGCTCTCATCTTACGCCGCCGCAAATAACTCAATCAATCGATTCTTTAGTCTTCAAATCCCACTTGGTTCATTCCAAGTGGGATTTTTATTTTCAATACCCTAAATTAGCCAGTAATGGCTCTAGTTTATCCAAGTGTGGAGCCATGTGCTTTTCGTAATTGCGCCATCTTTCCACCGCTCCGCGATAGACAGGTTTACTGACAGCCTCGTACGTAGGAGAAGTCACACCCTTGTTTCTTATCTGGCTCCGATAGTTTTCCACGCCCTTTTCCCAAGTCAAACCCATCCATTCTATGACATTCTGAGACTCACCCATAAGATCATCCACGGCATTCTCATACTTTGTTTCACGCCACCGATCTTCCGGTAACAACTCCTTGATTTGTTGCCACCATTGCAATTCACAGATCGTCCTTTGTACAGTTTTTTCGATATCATTGAAACACACACTGACGGAATTTTGTTCCATCCAGCAAAAATAGCAGCTGATGATGATATCACGAGGATCCCTCAAGGCATACAACACTCTGGTTGAAGGGATCATCCTCACCATCAATGGGATCATCATCGTATTTGAGGGAATCTTGTCCACAAGCACCCTGCCCCCTATTCTTTCACCGATTCCAGCTTCGATGTAGCGATAATAATTACGCACCTCACGCCTAATGAGCGGTCGAGTCCAGGCGCTCACCGAATCAGCGTGCAAATGCTCGCTCTCCATGCCTCTCAGCACGCTTGAAAGCGTGTAAGTTGGAAAGGCGCCAAGCTCCTCAGCGGATACAATACCTGTATGGGCATCCAGCACCTTTTCGATCAAGGTTGTTCCGGATCTGGGACAACCCGTCAGTATGACCTGATTGTGGGGACAATCCACACCTAATGAAACCCATTCTTCTATATGCCCCGGCGTCAAGGTCCCAAGAAATCGATCAAACCAATGTCTTTCTTGCCTCTCTCTCGCAAGTAAAGCTTCCATGCCTGAATGACGCTGGAGAATAAGTTTGCTCTCCGCTAGAGTCGTCATCGCAGTCTCATAGTCCTGTTCCTTATCATGGATCTGAGCCAGGTCATTCAACCCTTGAGCCAAAACCATTTGATCCTTCGGACCGCAGCACTCCCGCAAGGACTGATAAATTACCTTCGCCTGCTCAACTTCTCCTTGCCGACGCAAAATCAACGCCTGTAGGCGCAGGCCATCTGGAGCATTCGGTCGCGCAAACAAATAGCGATTGACCAAACCCATGGCATTCTCCAAGCGATGAGACCTCTCTTCCATCATGGCCATACTTAAATAGGTCTCGGCGCGGGCATTACCCGTTTCTATCGCACGTTCCAGAGACCTCATGGCTTTTTGAGGCCTATAGGCCGAAGTCCACGCATCGGCCACCACATGCAAAGCACCTGGATCATTACCCACCAAATGCTCCATCCGCTTGATATAACGTGTTGCCTTATCAATTTCAAAGTGCTGTCCAAACGCATAAGCTGTATCTTGCAGAGCTTTCAAATTATAGGGCTCTCTCTTCGAGATACGCTCAAATAAACGAAGTGCACGAGTGTAATCACCTGCATTCCACATTTCACGTGCCTCTTGCAAACCCACTCCATCTTGATAGTAGGGATCCTTTCGTTTCGAACGCATGCGCGATTATACAATCACTCATTCTAAGGTAAAACCTTATTCATCGTAAAGCCGGCTTCACTACTGCGGAACCCAATGCCACCACATCCCCTCCACCCAGACGTTACCCGTAAACTTTCATCAACAGCCCTAATCTAACTTCGTCGCTCTGATCCTGCGTCGACGCAAGTAATCGAAAACTCTCGAATCTTTCCAAGCCGTGGCCCATCTGGGGCCACGGCTTTTTATTTTCTGGTTCAAGATTCAACTCGACACCGACAAAGCAAAATGCTTATATCAACACGCTCTTTTTTTATCTGAAAAAATATTCCACCCCAATCATCGAATCATGAAACCCACACGCTTAACTCAGATGTCAGCCATTGCGGCATCTGCTACACTTTGTATTGGAGCCACCCATGCTGCCGTCGTCTGGCAAGGTGCCGACCTCGCAGACTATTATACCGGCTCCAACTGGGTGGGTGGTAGTGCCCCCACCAATGGAAGCACCGAGGACATTGTCATCAACAATGGCACCCGTGCCGACTATGAACCAGGGGGAATAGGAGACATTGTCAGTAACGGAACCTTCACGGTGAGTGGAACTAACTCCGGCTGGGTGACGGACAACACGAACTGGTCCCGTTTTAACGGCACCACCCATGTCCTCAACGGAGGCTTCATTGATCGCAATGCGGGAGGCAACCTGGTCTTCGGCTCCGACAATGTCGGAAGTGGAGCTGGGCAAACCATCACCCTCAATGTGCACGGTGGCAGCATCGAAACCGGTGGAGAACTGTGGTTCGGCTGGACCAACGCGGGAACGCACAATATCACGGTGAATATCTCCGATGGTGGATCGATCACCTCACTCGGTGGCGGCGGAGCCAGCATCTTCTCGTGGGACGCCGCAACCTTCAACTTTACCGGAGCAGGCACTGTCACAGCGGCATCCCAAGGGGTCAAAGTGGGCGCCAACTCGGCCGCCGGCCTGACAGCGGGTATCTGGGAAAACCAGTGGGCTGCCGGAACCCTTCAGTTCAACGGACAGAGCGGACTTAACGGAGCAACATTTTCAGACTACTTCAGCACCACTGGCACAAACGGAAGCTCGACCTACACCCTGACAGCCGTCCCTGAACCTTCCTCTGCCGCCCTACTGGCATGCGGTGGCCTCGCACTGACCCTACGCAGACGAAAGCAAAAGTCATAAAGCGTTAGACCACACCGCGCACGCTATACCACCGTAGGACAGATTTTTAATCTGTCGACAGGCTTGGGAACGCAGAGCTCACAACCGGATCATTCCACGGGAGGCCGGCAGGAGCCAATCCTGCCCTACCATCACGCATCCACCGTAGGACAGATTTTCAATCTGTCGGCAGGCTTGGAAACGCGGAGCCGCACCGATCTTTTATCGCTTCATCGATTTGAGATAGGGTTCCATTTATGCTGACTCCACCTTGCGGGTCATGGATGCCGCACCCACCAGACCGAACCCAAATAACAGCATCAAAACCCAACTGCTTTTCACTCCGGATGTTGATTCGATATCCAGCTCCAGCCCGAGAGAGCTGTCTCCTTCCACTTGTATCCCCCGGGTAAACCTGAGAACTTCTCCACGACCGCGAACAATCGTGCTGATGGTTTGCGGGGCAGGCTCGGTTGCCAATTGCTGGCCGATCAGGCGTTTAGCAATATTCTTGAGCGCCTGCTTTTCCTCCAGACTGTTGCCACGAAGGAAGTCGTCAACCTGGCGCACATCGAACTCCTGCTTCCCTTGGAACAGAGGGTTGCTGTTGGCGGCGTCTTCGAGCGCGTCGTTCGCCTTGACGCCATTCCCGGCAGCCTTGTTATCCAGATACATCCGCTGTCGGCGCGAGTTCAACCCCCACACCGCCTGCTGGGTTTGAAGCTGGAACAACTGCACCCGTGCATCTTCATTCGATGCGGCATCCACCGAACGGTTTTTGGTGACCTTCTCTAACTCCTTCGCAGCTTCCTTGCGTTTACCCACCTTCATGTAGTCACTGGCTTTCTGCAGCGATACCACTCCTTGGCGAGCCTCCTCACTCTGCTTGCTGGAAATCATCGAGAGATAATCATCGAGGTGGTAGTCCTGCACCCCCTGGCTTCCCCGAAGGTCAAACCCACCGACATAGGAATCCAAACGGTATCCCTCGGGAACCAATACATCCCAGGCCATGGATTCCAAAGGAACGTTGAAACTTGGAGCGGATAAACGAATATCCCCTTGCCCAGAAGGAGTGGAATACACCAGGGAAACGGATGCCTGATCCGAGTCCGGAGAGCTTGGCGCCACATGAAACAGATGCGTTTCTCCCTCACGAACCACATTCACCGAGGCCTCGTTAACCAGAACATTGTAGAGCACAGCCTGCTGTGGCAAGGTCACTTTGAGTTTGGTTTTTTCTAGGACCCGGGCGTCGAGGTGCACCGATGTCAACGACTCGCCACCTGGCGAAAAGACCGTCATCATCCGTCCGCCCGTCACCCGAAGCTTCAGGGTGTTCGCCATTTCGTGACGCTTCAGGGTCACCTTCAATGGTCCTTCCGGATCGTTCAAACGATAGCAAAGGTCCGGCATGCTGGTGTCCGCCGGGTTGCGTAATTTGGCAGCTACCGCCGCCCAATCACTACGCCTCCAACCGTGGCCGGGGCGGTCCGCCTGCATATCAAGCCGCCCTGTTGTCCGCACCGCTACAAAGTAGGTCGAACGCTTTGTTTTTTCGAGAACCGCCGGAAGGATCGATTCCTCACCTCCTTTACCCCGGTCCGCACTACGCTGGTATTCGATCTGCACCGGCACCTGTCCTAACACCCCACGGCGGAACACAATCTCCCAACGCTCTCCGTCAAGCCGTGAGATTCCTTTCACCGCCGCGCCACTCGCCCGGACCGTGCGGGCCTCATCATCGCTCAACCCAGGAAGCACGACCTGTATGGATTTAACCGCAGCGTGATCAATCTGATAGATTGTCGATAGTCGGGTCCGGGTCTGACCTTCCCGCAAGGTCACCTCATGCAAGACCGAAGCTGTAATCCAAGCTTCCAGCTGCTCAATCCCCAGACTCAATGACCAGTCGGATTGTAATATCCGAAATGCCAACCCGCCACTTTGTTTAACCCGCACATTGATCGATTGATTTAACTGCGCATTGAGTCGGGAGACTTTATTGCGATTCACGGCCCTCACCCGGATTCCTTTTTCAGGGATCACAATCAACTGCCCACTCTGCCTTACAGCATCATCCAGCAAGAGGCGCGGCACCTGCCACTCGGACTGCTCACCCACCGGTGTCCCTGTCAGGGTGAGGGCAAACTGCTGCTGACCAATCGTGCGACCATTCAAGTGCATCGTCACCTGACGTTTACCCTTGGAATCGTTTTCCGTCCAATGACTGAGGGCAGGGCCACTCAACGACTCCATCTCCATGCCCTCCGGCACTACAAAGCTTAGTTGGAAAATACCGGCACGGGTGATATTTGCCTGGATCACCGCCGACAGCAGAGTGCGCTCACTTCCCAAAGTCAGCTCCTGGCTGGTCACCACTCGCAGTTCCGGCATCACCGGAGCTACCTGTAAGTTCACCGATCCCACACCCGAGGCACTCCGATACACCTTGTGTAAAATACCGCGCGCCTGCTTTTTATTTCCCGCAACCGTCGGGATCAGGCTCCGATCGAAATCGTCCACATTCACAGCTGACATTTCGTCCACCGTGATTTTTCCAGGTTGCGCTTCCGAACCGAAAGCCAGACCTAACATGTTTGTCTCTCCGGCATCACCGTCGACAGTCATGGATGCCAGGCGGGTATCTGCCGGTAGAGCTTTCAAGCCACGTTGGGTTTCCACCCGGATGGAAAAGGCTCGCGACTGGGCGGGAAGCACTTCCACCGTCAAAGAGCGCGATCCCGGGTCAAAACGCCAGTTAGCCACCTCTTTTGCCAGAACTTCTCCCACAGTGAACCCCTCGGGAACCTTCATCGTCAGAGAGCCAACCTTACCGCTCGATGGCCGAATCGTCACCTGATGAATGCCATCAACCACCCCGGGTGATGGAAGGTAAAGGTTGGCAACCTCGGCATAAAACTTGGTCTCCTCGGCATCGATATCACGACCTCGAGCCCTGACGCCAATGGCAATCTGCGGCAGTGGAGCCAACACCAACTCCACCGACCGCTTTGTATCCTCACCACGAACCGTCTGAACGGCAGCGGACGAATAAAGTTCGAGCCCCGGCTCATCGATCACCGCCTTGAGCTTCTGCACTGATGCCATACCGGTGGGCAACATAAAGTCCCCCCGGTTCTTTGGCAGAGCCATTTCGTAGGTGGCCCGACCCGTGATCAGGCCATCGCGCTCCACGGCAAGCATCCAAACATGCACCTTACCTTGCTTGAGCTTGCTCACTCGTAAGCCGTCGCCTTCAAAAGAGGTCAACACTGCGGGTTCTCTGAGAAGCAGATGGCTGCCACCCACTTTCCCTTGAAGACTGATATCCACTTGGGCAAACAGGCGCCCTTTTTCGATCCTCCACGTCTGCTCCATGGTATCGATCGAACGCACCTCATCGGCCGCTTTGAGTGAAGCGCCAGACAGCATACCAGCCAATCCAAGGCCGAGAACCAAAAGCTTCATCACCCCATCAGCCGCACCCAACGACAGAGCTTCCTCTTCTTCAGCCTGTTGTGTCCGTCGAGCCTCTTGACGCTCGCCATTCCACTTCGACCAATGACCGAAACCACGGATCAGAACCCACAATAACAGGATAACTGCCAGAACCCCGACCAAAATCAACAAACCAACAGCTCCACCGCGCTGGGCCAACATGCCGCCGGCAAGCATGGCTACCCCCAGCACCCGCAGCCAAAACACAGGCAAGGATTTAAAGAGAAGAGAAGCTAACAGGGTGATCACACCGACCACCCCCGCAGCCACGCCCATCCAGGAAACCATGGCCTGCCACGGTGCGATGTTTTTCAACATCACCTGAACCGGAGCATCCGGGCTTACCACTTGGGCTGTGATTTCAATCGCCGACTGATTTACCCGACGTTCAAGCCAAACCTCCTTCGCCAAGGTCCACGACAAGCAAATACTCAGGAACAAGCCGACGGCCGCCAACGCATACAACCAGCCCGCCCGCTTTCCTCGGCGCAAACCAATCACACCAACAAGAAAACAAATACCGATCAAAAGCAAACGTAAGCTGCGCCCCTGCAAGCTTTCAAAGCCGGTTTCGGTCAAGGGCTCCTTGCGAACCCCGGCATCCGCATCCTCAGGGACCAGCAACCTGCCTTGCTCGGCCGAAACCTTCCAGCCGGCAATAATCACGGGAGCTGTCAAAACGGGTGCTCCAAGACTTACCTTTTTGCCCGAAGCCCCTTGCTCAGGCCGACTCCCGTAACGAACCTGCACTCTCACCGGTTGATTCGGATTATCACCCACCGGTAATGGCAGCAGGTACTGTTCACCATCCCTACGAGCGGCAATGCGCGAACCGTCAGCCCGTGCATCCCATAGTTTGCTTGCCGAGGGTAAAGTCATACGCAATGCCTGACGGCCACGCGTGCGCACATAAAATTCAGCCACCGTTGTGACCTGACCGTCACGAGAAACCTTACTGGAGAGTTCGGCGAAATCCACCACCTGCTCCAAGGTTTCCCCCCGCTTGAACCAGGCAATATCAATCGCCAACTCAAATGGCCGGGCTGCATACTGCCACGCCACCTGTGAGGGTGCAGTGGTCAACATTCGAAACTCCGCTGGCAACTCCTGGGCACTCACTTTAAGCAGCCCTGGACTAGTTTTACTCACTTGATGATTCACCAACACCGGGCTCACCACTTCGATAAATCCACTCTCACTCTGCACATTCACCGGCCTCACTTCGCCCAGCGCCAAGGTTCCGCCTCGTGCACTCATGGCATTTTCATAGGTTACTAACAATGTTGCCGATCCACTCACTGGGGACTCGAGCTGCACCAGCACCTTGTCACCTTCGACACGTCGCCACTGGCGCACATTCTGCCCTTCAATATTCACGTTGCCATAGCTTTCCGGGATCGACAGCTCCCACTGATTCACAGGAGCACCCACCACAAAATAGTTCAGGACAACAGATCCGTAGGCCATGCCTTCCTTCAGGGAGTAAAGATGGAACACATCCGCCTGCACACTCTGCCCGCGGGCTTCAATTTTGATTTCTGAACGCCAGTCACTTTCTCTGAAACGATAACTTTGCTGCAGGTCCGTCATCTTGATCGGGAAGTAAGAAAGGGGCGTCTCACTCAGCTTCTCACTGGTTTCAGAGGTCACCCGCCACCCGGCAGCCGCAGCCACGCCCACATGCCCCCGGGCATTTTTCACATTGGGAAATTCCAAGACCGGCAATGACCACAGCCCCTCGGCAGGCGGTGCATTTTTTTCCAAGCGCAATTGAATGAGCTGCCGACCGGATACCGCCTTCTTAAACAAGACCTTGATATCCCGCAGCCCCTTTTCCACCGTGGTCCCCACCACATAGTCCGCGACCTCGGCACCATTCAACGCCGCCACCGCGTAGCCGTCCGGCACCCGCAGTTCCCACTCACGAAGCGGTGCCTCGCGAATATCCAACTCCATATTGGAATGAATCAATCGATCACTCTCGGTTTGCTGATAAACGACAACCTGGTTCAACGATACCTCAGGAAGGATTTGATCCGCACTTACCTTCCAATCATAATCTGCCGATGGATAACGGAAAGCAAACACCTGACGGGCATTGATTTTTCCTGACGGATACTTGTCCGGCGAAAGCTGCATCAATCCCTGCACCCCCGAAGTTCCAAGCCGGACCGCACCGGCATTCCTCAAGCGCAAAAAACCCGAATGACGAAGCACCCCGACCGGAGTCAAGCGCATGGGCGAAGCCGTCACGGGAAACGGTTGCAGTGCCTGCTGAGTGCGAATTTGAACCACTCCCGCATCTTTCAAGGGCAGACTTAACTGCACCTTCAGCACACGATCACCTGCCGCGCCCTCAGGTGACGGCTCGACTTTCCACCCGGCAATGTGAGTACCTTCGACATCCAACACCTCGCCAGCCCCCTGCATCCGCAAACTCAGGGTATTGAGCTTCCCTTGTAGAATTTTCAATTGGAACTCACTCGTTTGCCGCATCAATCCGGCGCCCACACTCACATCCGTAAGCCCTCGGCAGGTGAAGGCCAACTTGCCATCGCCCCCTTTTCTCCCTTTTTTCCAAGCTAGAAAACAATGACCACTGGCAGGTAAAAATGTCCGCCATTCATCAGCGCCATCACGATCCTCATGACGCGGCATCAGAGCCTGGCCTTCCGCAAACAAGAGATCCTTGGCGAGCCCCTTGAACACCACCGGAACCACGGCACCTTGTGGCGTTGTAAAATCCAACACATTCCACCCCTGCCATGAACCATGCCGGTCATCGATCCGTGCAATCATCTCCAAATTCACAGGGAACTCTCCCGCCCGGTCAAAAACCAATCGATATCCATTCCCGTCCGGCCGCACATGCAAAGAATACGCCGCACCTTCCTGAATCCGGCTCACCGCAGCCCGGCCACTCAAAAAATCAATCCCACCTCCGTCTGCATCCGATACATATGCCGTGGCCGTGTATCTAAAAAGAGCACTGCCCAGGGCATCATCGATCGAACCTGTTAGTCGGGCGTTGCGCAACTCCACCGCCCCTGGTGCTCCACCCGACGGGTAAACCTGAAGATCCAATCCATGTTCTCCGGCCGAGGTAAACGTCCATTCTTTTTCCAGGGGAGAAAGTCCGCGCACCTTCGCGACCCGCGCATCCACACCACGAACCTGCACCTCTAACCTCGAACGATATCCCACGGCCTCACCCGGGTTGATCACCAACATGGACATCTTTGCAGGTAATGATTTCAGCTCATGTTTCGACTTCACGGTCAAGGTCATGGATTTCGGCCCCTGACTTCCTTTCACCAGCACAGGCTTGAGATCGAGAAAGCGTCGTTTGCCATCGGCCGACCTCCGCACCGCCCAATCAGCCAGCCCCTTGCCTGTCACGGAGACCACCTCACCATCACCAGCCAAGGCCAGGGTCATCAACTCCGGCCGTCCCTGAAGCACCTTGATACTGAGTGCCGACTCTTGCTCGACCCGACGCGCCGTCACCGTTGCCAAGGACTGCACCCCTGCCGTAAAAAACAATGCCGGTTTCGGCAATACCCCCTTGGCTGTCAGGGTCACCGCCCCCGCTCCGTTTTCATCCACCGATGCTTGCACACCTGCAGATGGTTGATTCTGGGCGCTCGCAAATCCTAACAGCGAAAACAAAAAGAATAAGGTTCGAATCATCATTTTCATAGCTTTTGATATCATGGTTTCGTTTGAAATTGGGTAAAGGGATTGTAAACATTCACTCACTACCGACCTTTTCACACATACGGATCAGGTCCTGCACCTTGCGGTCGGAATGGTAATGGGCACGGAGCTTGCCAAGTGCTTCCGAAATCATCTCAAAGCGAACCGAGCCGGCATCGGTCCCGTGTAGTTTTTCTCCCAACATCGCAGCCGTTCCAGCGAGCTGCATGGAGGCGGTGCTTTGATTAAATGCTTTTGCCTGTGGCTCGTAACTCAATGGCCAGGATCGTTCCACCATGGCGCCGGTATTGGCATCGCGGAAGCGCACAAAGACTTCTCCCAGATCTCCTTCACCTCCGGGCATGACCTGTATCTGGTAGACCGCATTGCCAGCCTCCTCGGATGCCATTTCGGCAGCATCCACTTGATCGTTACGAAAGTCCTCCTTTTTCAAGCGATGCTTTTCAAAGCCCAACAACCGATACTTTGCCACCCGCTTCGGGTTGAACACCACCTGCACCTTCACATTTTTAGCTGCCGGACTCAGGGCTCCGGCCAACTGACGGGCAAACCCGCTGTCCGCATCCTCAGGCCGGTTGAGAAAATAATACCGCCCGTCCCCTTTGCGGGTCATGGCCTCAAGAATCTCATCGTTCAGTCCTTCGGCCCCCACGCCACAGGCATCAAAGGCGATCCCCTCCTGACGCATCGTCTCAATTTCCCGAGCCAACTCCTCCGGCACGGTATTGCCGAGATTGGCTACACCATCGGTGATCAAAACCACACGGTCCTGCGCCCCGGCATGTCGTTGCCGTTTCGCCAGTGATCTGGCAAGCCGAAGCGCCTCCTCAATATTCGTCCCCCCTTCACTCGGGGTATTCGCTACGATGTTTACCAACTTCTCCGCCTGATCCCCGGGGACGCGATCGGCCAGCAAGCGGGGCTGACGGGCAAAGCCAACCAAGGTAATTTTATCCTGTGGCCCCAACTGGGATGCCAACACCCGGATCGCAGCCAGGACCGAGGCCTCACGATCCGCCCTCTCCATCGAGCCCGAGTTATCCAACAGAACCGTGAGTCGCAAAGGCGTCGACCTCCCCAAAGCGGCCGTTTTCATACCAATCCGGACCAAGTTCCGCTGCTGTAAAAACGGATGAGCCGATTGCTCAAGCGCACAAGCGACCGGCTCCCCACGACGCGGTGACGGGTCGCCGTAATCAAAGGCATTCACAAACTCCTCAGTGCGCACCTTCGACGCCTCAGGCCAGGTTCCTTTCTCCAATAAGGCCACTCTGGCCAGCTTGAACGAGACATCCGCAACATTCAGGGAGAAGGTCGAAAACGGCTGCACCGATGTGCTGGTTTCCTCGGGCAGCGGGGCCGACGGAACAGACGATTCCTTTTTAGGTTCTTTCGATGCCTTTCCGGACTGTTTGGCTTTTGCCTTTTCAAATTCAGCCAAGGCTTGCTGATGTTGCTGGACAAAAGCAACCTTCGCATCTCGCAGGTGCCCCTCATACAGCTTTTTCCTATCTTCCATCACTGGCCCAGGAGGCAACATCCTCTGAGCCAGCTGATACTGCTCCACTGCTTTTTCATAATCCCCACTGGCATACGCATCCCGACCTAACAATAAAGCTTGATCCGCTTGTTTGACCAAGCTTGCACGCCTGGGGTTTTCTTTCTGAGCTAGCGATGAGGGATCTGTGGGAGCATTCAAAATCGAATCAATTGAATTCCTCGTTGTGGCATAATTTCCACTGCGAATGCCACGAGTCGACTCCCTTCCTTCGGCATCTTTCCCCAATGGCCTCCAGGCAAGGCCATCGTCTGAATTGAGACTCAAAATTTCTCCATCCGCAACATACCCAACAGCATGCCAGCTTAAATCGTTTTTCATCTCCCCACTCCGCTCATTCGCAAACTCAATTTTCTTTGAAGCGTCCTGATAGTGATAGGCCGTATCCGACAGCGACAAGGTTCCCAACTGACCATTCAGATCCATTTCCAAAACCACGCCTGTTTTCCGTGATTCAAAATCAGTAGGGGTTGCCGGGGTCACGGGCATCGGGGCTTTTTGCATCGGCTTGGACTTGGCAAGCTGGTTCTGAAGCTCCGGCGGGTCATATTCGGTCGGAAATACCAATCCTTTCCCATCTTCTGCCCCGGGCTGTAACCCCTCATCCTCCTCACCTTCCACCGCAATCACACTTCCCCTGAATGCAATGCTCCCGTCCAACGACTTCTTTTTACTCTCCAGGCCCAAACGTTTCTCCGCTTTCTGCAACTCACGCCGCACCACGCGGTCCCGGTCCGTATCGTCAAAACCTCCCCCACCACCATCACCCCAACCGTCGCCAAAAGTGTCGCCATCACCAAAATCAGCCGATGGATCAGGCACGACCACCTCGGGAACCGGTATGGCCAATCCACTCGACGAGTTTGCCGCTATCACTTTGGCCATCGACGAACTCGGGGCCGATGGCTTGCGCTCCACGGCCCGGCCCAAACTCTTTTTACTATAACTCTTTTTACTATAATGCACGGTAGCATCTACCGGGGCTTCTGCTTCCTCCATCACCAACGCCTCCGATGCCAGGGCGGGAAGCGGCTCAGATAACGACTTGGGAGCCATGGGCTTGGCTGCCGGTGCTGCGACTGAGGGAAGGATCGGGGCCCGACCACCGTAATCCTCACGACCTTTGGATGCTTCCTTTTTTCCTTTAAACTGGCCACGACCAAACCTTCTTTCACCTGAAGCTGGAGCCTCATCGGCAAGCACGGCTCCATCCCAACCTTCCGTATTTCCTTCCGGGGCCCAGACAATGTCGCCCTTCTCATCATCTTTACCGTTCAGGTTGTATTTATCCCGAGGCGACCGCTTGACTGAGGATGCAGCCACCATGCTTTCTTCTTCCGCAGACTCACTTTCAGCCGCCTGATAAGAAATGATTTCCGGAGTAAACTGGTCGACTTTCCGCAAGGTCGTTCCGAGGGGTGTCATCGTCCCGTAGATCACCAGACAGAAAAGCACACAGGCCGCAATGCTGGCCACCGCCCGCCAATGCGCCCGGGAGACCACCGCCGTCCTAACCTTCTGACGCTCCTGTTTCCGACTAAACGTCTGCCGCAAAACCGTCCGCCGCTCGTCGGAAAGCTGCCAATGCTCATCGGGTGCCGGTTTGACCACCTCGCCGAGCAGTTCATGCATCGCCTCAATCCGTCGCCGAAAGATTTGCAACTCCGGCTTCTCTGCGATGATTTGTTCTAGCTCCTCGACGTCAAACTCGCTGACTTCGCCGAGGACCAGCGCCGTGATCCTGGCTTCCAGCTCAGGCTCAATATAGGTATGAAGGTCGTCAGACATGGTTTCTTGGACTTAGGGGTTGGTAAAAAGGGAGTTAAAAAAAGGGTCGTTTAATCATGGTAAGGCATTCGCGTATCGTGAGACATTGCTTGTATTCGCTTTATCACGGCTATCAGTCGCTGGATGCCTCAGCCCCGACTCGAGCTGACACCGTATTTTTTCAAGGATTCGGACAGTTGTTTCAGTAAATGGTGTAATTTGTAGCCTACGGTTCCGGCACTGAGTTTCAGTTGTTCCCCGATATTTCCGTAACTCAGTTCATCATGGTATTTTAGTTGGATCAGTTCGCGGTCGGCCGCGGGGAGTTCTTCAATCAATATCTTGAGAGTTCCCATCGCCTCCATCCGGCCAAGCTGTTCATCCGGCTTGTCGCTCGGACTTTCATTTTCGTCGGATGTTTCACTCAGGGATTCGCGTTGATGCTTTCGCAGGTGGTTCAGGCAGAGGTTTCGGGTCGCTCGATAGAGCCAGGCCCTCGGGGTTTCGATCGCCTGCCAGTGCTGATGCAGCTTGAGGAAGGCGTCCTGGACGATCTCCTCGGCCACTTCACGCCGAGCCACCATGCCATACGCGTAGCGCAACAACGGCGACTCCTCGGCATCAAACAACTGCTCAATGCTGGGTTTTACGGCTCTGGATGGGGTCGGTCTCACATCTGGGGCTGATGGTTCAAGCTCACGACGGAGGACCTTGATGGATGGGCGGGCTGGCATTCTCTGACATCATGCTTCTATCCCTATGACACTCCAGCCGCAAATTTCTTGGAAAAAAAATGATTCTTTTTTCAAGAAGCATGGATCCACCCACTCACGGGTCAGAGCAGGCATGTTCGAATACCTCATCCAATCATCAGCGTCTCGTCTGTTTTGCGGAGTAGCATGACCCCCTATCCTCCACACCCCATTCCCAATTACCCCATGGGGCAATTCGCTTGTCATCGGCGGGTTGGTAGCCTATGACACCCCTCATGTCAGCCGAGATGGAACATACAGTCGCCTCCGCAGCCTCGCTGGAGGGAACCTCATTACACACAGGAGAAAAAGTCACTCTGACGGTCAAACCCGCCCCAGCCGGGCACGGGTTCAAGTTCAGGCGCATCGACCTACCCGACCAGCCATTTATCAAGGCAGACGTGGACAAGGTGCAAACCGTCGAACGGGCGACCACTCTGGCAGAAGGCTCGGTCAAAGTGCACACCGTCGAGCATATCCTCTCGGCACTCTGCGGTATGGGCGTTGACAACGCCATCATTGAAATGGACTCCAACGAGCCTCCCATCGGCGACGGTTCCTCCCGTCCCTACGTCGAGCTCATCAAAAAAGCCGGCATCGAGCCCCAGGACAAACCAAGAAAAGTTTACGAAATCCGGGAGCCCATCCACATGGAAACCAAAAATGGCTCCTTTATCACCATCGTCCCCGATAAAAAGTTCCGGGTTTCGGTCACCAATGTCGGCCCCGACGGCCGCTTCACCCAGTTTTTCACCAGCGAAGTCACCCCCGAGCTCTACGAAAAGGAAATCGCTCCAGCCCGAACCTTCGTTTATTACGAAGATGTCAAACCTCTGCTCGACAAAGGCCTGATCAAAGGAGGCAGCCTGGAAAACGCCGTGGTCGTCCGAGGAGAAGAGGTTCTCAGTAAAGAACCGATGCGCTTCAACAATGAATTCGCCCGCCACAAGGCGCTCGACGTCATCGGCGACCTCATGCTCAGCGGTAAACGCATCATGGGCCACGTCATCTGCGTCAAACCGGGCCACAACCCAAACACCCAGATGGCCTCCATCCTCAAGCGCGAATACACCCGGATGCGCACCATGGTTCCACCCGTCCAGATTCCAAGCGGCGAAGCCATCCTCGACATCAACGAGCTGATGAAGATCCTTCCGCACCGCTACCCCTTCCTCATGGTCGACCGCATCGTCGACTTCGAAGGAGACAACAAGTGCACCGGGATCAAAAATGTCACCATCAACGAGCCCTTTTTCCAGGGCCACTTCCCGGGGCACCCGATCATGCCCGGCGTGCTTCAGGTCGAAGCCATGGCCCAAGTCGCCTCCATCTGCGTCCTACGCATGCCCGAATACCAAGGGAAAATCGGTTACTTCATGAGTGTCGACAAAGTAAAATGGCGCCGCCCGGTCCTGCCCGGCGACACCCTCTTCATCGAGGCCGAGGTCATCAGCGTCCGCCGCAGCATCGTCACCGCCAAATGCCGCTGCCTGGTCAATGGCGAAGTGGCCTCCACAGGAGAACTTAAAATCGCCCTCGCGGACAAGTAATTCAACCCGGCAGTCCGCGTATTCATCGCCGGACTGCCGCCCCCTCACCCCACCATGATCCACCCCACTGCCATCATCGACCCCTCAGCGGAAATCGCTCCCGACGTCGAAATCGGCCCCTATTGCGTGATCAATGCCAATGTCAGCATCGATTCGGGCTCCGTCTTGAAATCCCACGTTGCGATCGACGGCCACACCCGCATCGGTAAAAACAACACCTTTTTCCCCTTCGCGGCGATTGGCCAACTCACCCAGGACATGAAATACGCCGGTGAGCCGACAGCCTTGGAGGTTGGAGATGGCAACACCTTTCGCGAAAATACCACCATCCACCGGGGCACGAGCGAGGAAATCCCAACCCGGATCGGCAACGACAACCTCTTTCTTTCTTACGCCCACGTCGCCCACGATTGCCAAGTGGGAAACAACTGCATCCTCTCCAACAACGCCACCCTCGGCGGCCACTGCACCGTTTACGACTATGCCATCATCTCGGGGCTCTCGGCGATCCACCAGTTCACCCGCATTGGAGAACACTGCATGATCGGAGGTATGTCTCGCATTCCACAAGACATCCCCCCCTTTATGATCATTGCCGGCAACCCGGCTGCCGTCCGCGGCGTCAATCTCATTGGACTCCAACGACGCGGGTTCTCTGAAGAAACTCGACGCGCACTCAAAAACGCCTACAAAAAACTCTTCCTTAACAAGAGCAACAACCTAGCGACCGCCACCGAAAACTTTTTGGAAAATGAACAGGCCAAAGATGAAAATGTTAGTCGCTTGATCGAATTCATCCAAAGCAGTGAACGCGGTATCACTCGATAGATAAAGCCTCGTGGTCGATTTCTATTTAGTTTGTAAAGCTTAAAAAAAATCAATCTAATCATTGCCAAGGCCTGATTTTTGATTAGAATGCGAGGCGTTATGAAAAATACATTAGTAACAATGATGACAGGTCTCGCCCTTGCCGCTACGGCACAGGCGGGAGAAGATTATTCAGCCAAGGCTCCTCCAGTTCCGGTTGCCGAGCCATGCCTCTGGTCATGGTTTGCAGGTGGATCCGGCGGATATGTAGACGATATCGATAACGACATGTGGACTCTCCACATCGGTAAAGAATACAAATGCCCGGGCTCAAACTGCTCACATGCCATCTTCCTTGAAGTCGGCTGGACCAGCTGGGACGAAGGTGATTCCGTTTATGACTACGGTGACACTTCCAACCCTTATCCAAACTACGATCTGGACTACGACTTCGACGTCATCCCTATCACTCTGAACTACAAGTACGAGTGCCAGCTGACCAACAACCTGAACTGGTACATCGGTGCCGGTGCCGGTATCGCCATCAGCGAGATCGATGTCAGCGTTTCCAATGGCAACGGCAACTTCAGCGACGACGACAGTGAGACCAACTTCTACGGTCATATCTTCGCAGGCCTCGTCTACAACTTCACCGAGAGCTTTGAAATGTTCGGTGGTGTTCGTTACCTCTACATGGACGGAACCGACGACCTGCTTGGCGTTGACGTCCCAGGCGTTCTGGACGACGACTTCTTCTACGAGCTCGGTGCCCGCTGGAACTTCTAATCATTGATTGGATATTCATCTTATTCCGACCCGGTCAGGCAACAGCTTGACCGGGTCTTTTTTTCACCTTTCTTTGGCGACTAAGAGATATCTTGACTTCCATTTGATTTTGATTAGAATGGCAGACGCTATGAAAAATACATTAGTAACAATGATGACAGGTCTTGCCCTAGCCGCTACGGCTCAGGCAGGAGAAGATTACTCAGCCAAGGCTCCGCCCGTTCCTGTTCCAGAACCATGCCTCTGGACATGGTTTGCAGGTGGTTCCGGTGGTTACGTGGACGATATCGACAACGATATGTGGACGCTCCACATCGGTAAAGAGTACAAGTGCCCAGGATCTAACTCCTCGCACGCTCTCTATCTCGAAGTCGGCTGGACCAGTTGGGATGAAGGTGACTCCCTCTACTTCGATGTCGGTGACAACGACCCCAATTTCAACCTCGACTATGATTTCGATGTCATTCCCATCACTCTGAACTATAAGTATGAGAGCCAGCTGACCAACAACCTGAACTGGTACATCGGTGCCGGTGCCGGTGTCGCCATCAGCGAAATCGACATCAGCATCACCAACGGAGGCAACAAGTTCAGCGACGATGATAGTGAAACCAATTTCTATGGTCACATCTTCGCAGGCCTCGTCTACAACTTCACCGAAAGTTTCGAAATGTTTGGTGGTGTCCGCTACCTCTACATGGACGGAACCGACGACTATGAAGATCTCGACATCCCAGGAGTTCTGGACGACGACTTCTTCTATGAGCTCGGTGCCCGCTGGAACTTCTAATCATTGATTGGATATTCATCTTATTCCGACCCGGCCAAGCCTCTGCTTGGCCGGGTCTTTTTTGCGTCATGGTCTCAAACGCATCTTGCTCCAATCGGAGCCTTTTTTCGCCATCGAGAGAAATCTTGACTCAACTCTCATTTTTGATATGATCCCAGACGCTATGAAAAAGATACCCCTCAGCATACTAACTGGCATCTGCCTCGCCAGCATGGCCCAGGCAGGTGAAGATTACTCCGCTAAAGCAGCGCCCGCTGTCGCCCCCGCACCCTGCCTCTGGTCATGGTTCGCAGGTGGTTCCGGTGGTTATGTCGACGACTGGGATGAGGACATGTGGACCCTCCATCTCGGTAAAGAATACAAGTGCCCGGACAAGGGAAGCTCACATGCCATCTTCCTCGAAGTCGGTTATACTGACAAAGATTGGAGCGGCGACTATTATTACGATCTCGGCTCAGGCCCCATCCCTCCTGATTACCAGACATCGGATGTGCGTAAATTCGCCAGAAATGCCCGTTTCGAATACAGCATGGAAGTGATTCCAATCACGCTCAACTACAAGTATGAACGCCCACTCTGGCGCTCTCTGAACTGGTATGTCGGCGGCGGTCTGGGTATCGCGATTACTGAAATCGATGTCGAGTTAGGAAACCTCAAGGAATCCGACGATGAAACCGCATTCTACGGGCAACTCTTTGCCGGCCTGGTATGGAACCTCTCCGACGCCTTTGAAATCTTCGGTGGTGCTCGTTGGATTTACATGGACAGCGGCCTCGATGACGTCAACGGCATGGACATCCCAGGTGTTCTTGACGACGATATTTTCTACGAATTAGGTGGAAGGTTTAACTTCTAACTTATTACCTACCCTTCTATCATCATTGTTATGCCCACCCGGTCATCTGCACCGGGTGGGTTTCTTTTTGAACAGCTATCGAGCGGCTACAAACCAAGCTCGGATAGCCATCATCAAGACAATCAGGGCACACAAGCCGGAAAACCAGTCACCCAAGATCGCATAGACCGTCAAAGGTCCCGATGTTGGTAAATACGCATGTCCGTACAAGGTGTCCCGAACAAAGTGCGAGTTCTCATTTTCGATTACCTGACGGTCTCCACTGACAGAATCATTCAAACTGCCGGTAACCGACACAATCCCGCTCACTCCCGTATTGGCAGCACGAATCATCGGACGACGCAATTCGATCGACCGGAATCGGGCATTGGCCATATGTTGCGCAGCTGCCTCACTTTGTTTAAACCAGCCGTCGTTCGTAACATTAACGATGAGCTGAGGTTCAGCTCTTACGAATTTTCGAGTCAGCCTACCCACCGTATCTTCAAAACAAACGCTGGGGATCAACTGCACATCACGGTCTTGAACCGGAACAGGCAATGGGTCGGTTGATTGACCAGCTTGAAAGTTACCGGAAAAAGAAGCCCCGGCGGAAAATTCAAACAGCTTTTTAAGCATCGGTATCTGATCCACGAAAGGGATGTATTCACCAAAAATCACCAAATGCTTTTTCCGGTAGGTATAAAGGCTCGTTTCCAATTCTCCTTCTGAAGGAACCACCACCACGCTATTGTAAACCTGCCCCCCTTCCATCGGGCTCCCCCGTTTTCCATCCCACACGGCCTCCACTTCGTTCATGCCGGCAACCAAGGTAAAGCCTCCAAGGGGTCGAACCTCTTCATTGATCATGTGCCTAACTCCACCATAGGCAAGATAGCCCTCCAGGTTATCTGCAAACAACAAGGGGGTCGGCATCGCACTTTCGGGCCATACCACCAAATCCGGAATCTTCATCTCGTAGCTCTCATCCGGATTGGACATCATTTGCTCCTGGGCTTCCTGCTCCAAGGCCTCAATCGCACCAGTCGTGGCATCCGCATAGCCTTGGATGATTTCCGCACCTTGTTTCGGGTCCCATTTGACATCCTGGGGGATGTTTTCCTGGACTAACAAAACCCGAACCCGCTCGGTTTTCCAGGCTTGAACGTCATGGATCCTCCACACTCCGTAACAAAAATGTACGGCTAACAATAAAGCCGCCACACCGAAATCGAGTCGAGGCCTGATCTTACCTTCACGCACTTCCTGCATCAATCGGCAGCCGGTTTGAACCAGCACCGCACTCATAAAAACCGGAAGAAAGGCAAGACCCGAAACCCCCAGACAATCCGCAGCCTGAGCTAATACAGGTGTATCATGAAAGGTCACCCCCAGCCCATTCCAGCCAAAACCGGTAAACAACCAACCACGCAAGCACTCGATCGCAACCCATGCGGAGGCATTCACCAACGCAAACTTCAATGACTGGATCGAATCCTTCACTGCCAGCCCAAGTGGGCTCACCCGCTTGCTTTTTGCGAGCTTTTGATCAATCGCCTGTTGGATCTTATTTCCCCCATGGGCATCTCGCGCCGCCTTGTGCTCCCGCTTTCTCCACGGGTTCCCCAGTCGGACGGCAATCACACCCCATAGGCCGAAATAAAGAGCCAAAAAGAAGGCTAAGGCAATCGCCCCCAATCCACTCACCGTCCACAACCACTTCAGGTTGATCAACCAAAATGTCAAGCCGGCCAAATACGCCACCGCAAAGCCGTAACGCTTTTTCTGTCCGCTCCAAATGGCAGGCAACAAGGGCAGCATCCACACCCACACCAGGCCGGGAAGATCCCAACCCGGAAAGCACATCGCCAATACCCCCCCACTCAACACCGCAGCCAGCCACGGCCAATATTTTGCATTCCTTATCATGGCATGGGTAGGGCGGCACGGCCTCATGCCGCCAAATCAAAAGAAAAAAACTCAAGCGGGCTGAGGCCAGCCCACCTTGATCGATCCTAGCCCATCCTCACTTTGGCGTCCGCCTCCAGGGCGCCCCAAAGCGATTCCAGACCTGCAGCTACCTTGTCCTTGCTTGCTTGCAAATCCGCAGCTCCAGCCGCATCCTTGCCAAAGAGGTAGTATTTGATCTTAGGTTCGGTTCCCGAAGGTCTCACCGCACAGGACCGACCGTCAGCAAGGTCAATGATCAGCATGCCTTCTTTCGGCAGGGAGTCGCCCTCGGCGTCTTCAAAATCATCAACCGCAAAATCACGCACGCGCGTGACCGCCGCACCATCGATTTCAGTCGGAGGATTCTCGGAATACGATGCCGCAAGCGCTTTGATGTTGGCGGCCCCATCAGCCCCCTCCATCACCAGTGCTTTACCTATTTCCAAATGATACCCGAACTCTTGATAGAGGCCATCCAGCAGGGCTAACAAACTCTTACCCTCACTTTTTGCATAAGCTGCAAGCTCGGCAAACATCACGGCAGCTCCATTACCATCTTTGTCGCGAATGGTATCCGTTCCGAGGTATCCGTAGCTTTCCTCACCGCCAAAGATAAAGTAACGGGAATACTCCAGACGCAGAGCCCGGCTTTCTTCCTGGCTGAGCGAGCGGTAGTCGCCCTTCTTGTCTGCTGGAATGGCGTCTTCATACTTCTGCAATTTAGCAGAAATGTATTTAAACCCGGTAAGGGTATCGACCAAACCAACGCCGTATTTTTCAGCAATCGCTGCCTGCAGCTCGGTGGTCACAAAGGTCTTGATCAACACCGCACGGCTACGATTCGAGTCGGTGATGACTCCTTGCTCGAACAAGGTCTTTGTCCGGTACCACGCCATCAGGGAGCCAATTTGGTTACCTGTGAGAAGCTGCATACCTCCATCGTCATTTCTGACAGCAATACCCATCCGGTCACAATCAGGGTCGGTGGCAATCACGATTTCAGCATCCTCTTTTTCAGCCAGGGCAATTCCCATTGCCAAGGCTGGCGCATTTTCTGGGTTGGGTGATTCCACGGTAGGGAACCGGCCATCCTGAACATCCTGCTCAGGCACTGTCGACACCTCGAAGCCAAGTTCGGTAAGCAACGGCACAATACAGTGGCCTCCGGTTCCGTGCAGGTTGGTGAAGACCACCTTGGTTCCACCACTTTCCAACAAATCAGGTCGCAAAAGCTGGGTTTTGGCATCATCCATGTACTGACGATCCATTGCGTCCCCAAGTAGATACATCGTTCCTTGCTCAGATTCGGGCAAGGCTTCGTAAGACTCACTGACAATGGCATTTACCTCCTCGATCACACCGGTAGCGTGAGGTTCAACCAACTGCGCACCTTGGTTAAAGTAAGCTTTGAATCCGTTGTCGTGGGCTGGGTTGTGACTCGCCGTCAGGACAACACCGGCATCCGCATTCAAGGCTCGGATCGCATAAGAAATCTGTGGCGTGGCACGGGCACCATCAAAAAGATGCACATCACAACCCAGATCCGTGCACACCTTGGCACAAAATTCGGCAAAATCCCGTGAGAAATGACGGGTGTCATGGCCCAGCACAACGGCCGGCTTGCGGGCCTCACCTTGCTCTGCAAGATAGCGCTTCATATACACCACCATCCCCCGAATCGCGCGGCCAACGTTGTAAAAGTTCATCGACGCCGTACCGACACAGGGGTGTTCAGGCCGCTCGTTGGGGCCTCCGGCTCCTTGTTCGGCCTGAGTCACCACTTTACCGATTGTCCGGCCACGCAAACCACCGGTTCCAAAAGCCAGTGTCTTAAAAAACCGGTCATTCAGCTCATCCCAGGCCCCCTGGTCAAGCAGTTCAGTAATCGCAGCCTCCGCTACCGGACTGGTGGATCCAGCGAGCAAGGCCAACACATTATCACGCGAAGAGGCAAGCAGATGACCTTCAGCCACTGCACTATCGAGAGAAGATTGAATAGCAGACATTTCGGCTGGATGATAAGCGTGAAACATGAGATTGCAATACCTGTTCATGCCATTGACAGAAACGGCACAGGCCAATCTGCAAATCACCCTGCCGTTCATTTCAGCCCATCCAGCCATCCCATGTCCGCAAACCTTCTCGAACAAGCGCTCCAACAACGCTCATCCCTCCTCAGCCCGGACACCAACGCCCTACGCTTGATCGACGGCGATGGCGATGGACTATCCGGTATTTTCCTCGAAACATTCGCCGACCGCTGGGTCGTCTCCACCCGAAGCAACCACCTACCCGACGACATTCGCAAGTGGCTCACAGCTCAGAACCACAGCACCTATTGGAAACGTCTCGACCAACACGAGAAAGAAAGTCCGAGCCACATCGGAGGACCGGAACAAAACGAAGCATTCACCGCCACCGAGTCCGGCGTCCGTTACCAAATCGACTTTCAGGCCGGTTACTCCCAGGGGATCTTTCTCGACCAGCGCCTCAACCGCCAGCGGGTTCGCCAATCTTCCACCACTGGCGACGGTCAAACCAAAACCGTGCTCAACACCTTCGCCTACACCGGAGCCTTCTCCGTCTGCGCCGCGCTCGGCGGAGCCACCACCACCACCCTGGATCTCTCCCAGGTTTACCTCGACTGGGCCCGGGACAATTTCCGCCTCAACCAGCTCGACCCCGCCGACCACTATTTCTGTAAAGGTGACACCTTCCACTGGCTCAAACGCTTTGCCCGCCAAGGCCGCAGCTTCGACGGCATCATCCTCGACCCCCCGACCTTTTCCCGCGACGACAAAGGCAAAGTCTTCCGGGTCGAAAAAGACTACCACCGGCTCGTCCAACTCGCCCATGCCTGCCTCGCCCCCGGAGGCTGGATCCTCTGCTGCACCAACTGCCGCAAACTTCATCCACGCGAGTTCGCCCGCATGGTCCGCCGTGGAGCCCCCGGCTGCACGGTCACCCCACTCCCCATGCCCCCTGAATACACCGGCGAAAACTACCTCAAGTCACTCTGGGTGAATAAATAAACTTGCCCTACCCTAGCAACAAATACCATCATGGCATACGTATTTTGTTATGATGCAAACCATCCCGATTGTCATAATCGCTACTCTGGTCGCGATGCTTGTATGGACCGTCCACCAACGTGGCGACATCACAACCCTGACTCGGCAAAACCAAGAACTTGAGCAGATCATTCACACTCACCAGAGAGCAGATTCCAAGCAAGCCAAACACACGGAGATCAGGACATCGCTGGATGATACCCCTATCAACTGGACAAAAGTCGTCAAAGATCTTCGAAGCAATCTTGGTGGCTACGGCTATTTAAAAACAACAAGGCGCCTAGACGAAGCCTTTGAATCGATGAGTTATGACGGCTTAATCACAGCCCTCGACGAGATCCACGCCACGGACTTATCCAAAGGGGACCGGCAAATGCTCATCCGGATCATGTGCTCCCAACTGTTTTCCAGGTTCACGGAACAAAGCCTCGCCCGATTTATCGATCGCTACCGCGAACCCATCTGGCAACATTCCATCGCCCAAGGGTTTGCGAAATGGATACGTCAACATCCTGAAAAAGCCACCACATGGTATGAATCAGAGCTTTTAACAGGAACCTTTAACACCGACTCGCCAGAAAATCAGCTTAACACCCCCGAAACTTTACTAGAGTATGGCATCTACTCGATTCTTTCCTCATCCCCTGATCATGCACAACGTCTGCTAGCCTCCGTCCCTCAATCTAGCCAACTCAGAGCACTCTCGAGCATTAGACTAACCAATCTCACCCCCGAGGATCATATCAACTGGGCCACATTGGTTCGTAACACATTATGCCAAAAAGACCAACTCAAAGCTATCACGTGGCCCACCCAGAACTGGAGTGATGGTGATGGTGCCCCAATGCACATCTCCGAAGTAGACGCCTACCTTAGACGCATCCAACCTAACAACGACGAGCTCGAAGCCTGCATCATGACCGTCGCAGCACAACCAACTTCATGGCAACAAGACCGGAGAAAAATAAAAACAGACGATATCGACAGACTCCGCCAATGGGTCAACACTCATCAGCCGGAACTCCTCGATACCGCCACGGCCAAGGCCGTTCGTAGTGCTCATATCCCCTACCAAGAACTGGAACGCATCATATCCCGATACCATGCAACCAGCCACAACGATGAACTCCTCATTGCCCTGCTGAAAAACAGGCAGGCAAGCCACCACCGCGAATTGTCACGCGATATCGCATCCCGACTAACGGACGAAGCGCAGCGAAACCACTATCTTGACGAGTTTGAATAAGCCTCTAGCCATGAAAAGAATCACGAACATCACGGCGGCTTTGCTGATTGCTACGACAGGTTTCGCTTGGTTCAACCACCACCAAATCACCGTCTTAGAAGCCAAACAAGAGGCTCTGAATGAACAGGCAAGATCTCGAGGCATCCACCCTGAGGCCACAACCGGCACACCCTTCCGAAACCACAGGGGCAACCGAGCCAGACACTTTCCGACCCTCACCCACTCTGAAACCGTCTCACTGGGCCATGCATTCATCGCCTATGCCGAGGAAATGGAATTGCTAGATCGCAACACCCCAGTCGATCAGGCCACCCGACAGCGAATGATCGACCAGATGGATCAAATTCTGGCCTTAAATAAAAAGCAGATCCTCACCCTGATCCAGGAAATCCAGGCCGCCGACTACACCACTCCGATCATCCGCGACCGCCTGCTCTCGTTTCTCATCCGCCAACTGGGAAACAATCATCCTCCCGATGCACTCAAAGTACTCACAGAATCCCCTGGCATCCTTGAGCAGGTCAAGCGTCACAACAGCTTGATCGGCGGATCAATTCGAGCCTGGGCAAGTGAAAATCCCGGCCAAGCGCTCGCATGGTTTGACCAACACATCCAAGCACTCCCCGCAAACGCCGCCGACCAATTCGAGTACGACCTAATCTGCGGGACCGCGTCCAGTGATATCAAGCAAGCATTCTCATTATTCAATCGATTCGGAAAATCACCGGACCGTGCCGCGGGAATGCTCCGTTACATCGATCCCTCCAAGGAATCCAGAATCGCCGCCCTGGCTCCACTCCGCGAATGGATCAAAACATTGCCAGCAAACTCCAAAATATCAGATCGATGCTACAGTAAATGCATCATCACACTCACTCTGGGCCAAGGTGGCAAGTCCGCACCGTTTGATTCAACCACTCAATGGATCAATCAAGCCCATCTTACTCTGGAAGAGAGCCGATTTCTCACTCGCAGGGACCTCCTCGATATCACCTACTACATCCGCCCAAATGAGGCCGGGCAATGGGCCGAATGGTTTGGAGCACAATTCCCTGCTGAGATAGCACAAAGAACCATCCAACACCTCGCATCCAACCGTCGCACGGCTGAGCACATCAAAGACTGGCTGGAGTCAGCGCCTAATGGACCAGGCAAGAGCATGGTGCTGGATTCCATCGAGTCCACTAAGCCATGAGCCCGACACCGAAGATGTGACGATTGTGAGGACCTATCATTGCACCCATTGGCAAAGAATTCCATTATGATTCCCTTGTCACCAGAAGCCATCTCTCATTAGGTTATGCTCCATGATATCCATGCATCACAAAACCGCCCTTGTCACCGGTGCCTCCTCGGGCATCGGCCGCGCCATTGCCAGCCAACTCGTCGACGCCGGGGCCAAGGTGATCGGCCTCTGCCGAGACAGCTCGAAGCTTCCTGCGGGCGTACAAGCCCTCCCCTGTGATCTCACAGACATCCAGCAGATCGATGCCGCCTTTGCCTCAATCAAGCATCTCGACATCCTCGTCAACAACGCGGGCCTCGCCCTGCTGTCCCGAATTTCCGACGGGAACCCCGCCGACTGGGAAACAATGTGGCGGCTCAATGTCCAGGCGCTGACCATCTGCAGCCAGAAAGCGCTCGCCCTCTTTCCTGAATCGGGAGGCCAAATCGTCAACACCTCCAGCATGAGCGGGCATCGCGTCCCGGCCACGGGCGGTTTTTATTCACCTACGAAGTTTGCCGTGCGCGCCATCAGCGACGCCCTGCGCAGCGAACTCCGGGCCGATGACAACCCGACCCGGGTCGCCACCGTGTCTCCCGGATACGTCGACACCCCGCTACTCGATCACTACTTCAAAGGACGAGAAGAACAACTCGCCCAAACCCGCCAATCGATCCGCATGCTCCAGCCAGATGATGTCGCTTCGGCTGTGCTTCACATCCTCAACACGCCCCTTCATGTCGAAATCACCGATATCCAAATGCGCAGCGTGGATCAGAAAAGCTGATTGTATCACCTATGATAATATTCGTATGATTCGTGAGATTCGTGGTTCCATCAATTGCTGATTTTTCCCTCGAATTTTTCTTCCTACTACGTAGGAAAGACGTCATCGATGAAAAATGTGCTTTCCAAATCGGTTTTGGCTGTCTAGTCCCCCTCCCATGCCGAAAACTCTGATCATTGCGGAAAAACCCTCCGTTGCCACCGATTTGTCCCGTGCACTCGCCAAAGCACCCGGGATCGAAAAATTCGGAAAAAAGGGCCAGGGAAGAAATACCTACTTTGAAAACGACACCCACGTGATCACTTCGGCCGTTGGTCACTTGGTGGAACTCAAAATGCCCCAGGGGCCGATCGGCAAAAATGGCAAAGCCCGTAACCTTCCATGGAATTTCGAGGTCCTGCCCGCCATCCCCCAATCTTTCCAACTCCAACCCATCGAACAATCCGAGTCCCGACTCAAGCTCGTTCTCCGGCTCGCCCGCCGCAAGGATGTCGATACCATCGTCAACGCCTGTGACGCCGGTCGCGAGGGGGAACTGATCTTCCGCTATATTCTCGAACTCGGCAAAGTGGATAAACCGGTCAAGCGGCTCTGGATGCAGTCGATGACCCAAAATGCTATTCTCGAAGCTTGGGCCAGCCTGCGCAGCGACGAAGACATGCACAATCTGCGCGACGCCGCCAAATGCCGGTCTGAATCCGACTGGTTGGTCGGGCTCAACGCAACCCGCGCCCTGACATGCTTCCGCTCCCGGCACGGTGGATTCAACATCACCGCCGCCGGCCGGGTCCAGACGCCCACCCTTGCTATTTTGGCCAAACGCGAGATGGAAATCCGCGAATTCATCCCAGAAGCCTACGCCGAGGTCCACGCCGACTTCGCTGTGGAAAAAGGAAGCTACGCCGGCCGCTGGTTTAATGAATCCTGGAAAAAAGACCCGGCCCACCCCCACTCCAAGGCCGAGCGCATCTGGGATAAGGAAAATGCCGAAACCATCCGCAGTCGCTGTGAAGGAAAAACCGGCACCGTCAGTGAAACCCAGAAACCCACCAAACAAGCGTCCCCCCAACTCTATGACCTGACCACCCTGCAACGCGAAGCATCCTCCCGCTATGGCTTCTCGGCCCGCCGCACCCTGCAACTGGCCCAGTCACTTTACGAGAAATACAAAATGCTGACCTACCCGCGGACCGACTCCCGCTACCTGCCGGAAGACTACCTCGGCACCGTGCATGGCACCATCCAATCGATCTCCGAACAAGGTGGCGATCTCGGCCGCTATGCCAAACAAGCAATCGACCAAGACCTGGTCAAACCGAGCAAGCGGATCTTTAACAACGCCAAGATCTCCGACCACTTCGCCATCATCCCCACCGGCCGCTTTGTCAAACTCGATGAGGCAGCCCAGAAAATTTTTGATTTGGTCGCCAAGCGCTTCCTTGCCGTGTTCTACCCTCATGCCGAGTTCCTCAACACCCGGCGCATTACCCGCATTTCCCACCCGGATGCCACCGATGCCTTTCTGACCACCGGCAAAATCCTCGTCACTCCTGGCTGGCTCGCCATCTATGGCCGCCAACCCGGTGTCGCAGCCGGCAAAGACGACCTTTGCGCCGTCTCTGAAGGTGAGTCGGCCCAAGTTACAGACATCGAGGTCAAACATGACGAAACCAAACCGCCGGCACGATTCAACGAAGCCACCCTACTCTCCGCCATGGAGGGCGCTGGCAAACTCATCGACGACGACGAACTGCGCGAGGCCATGGCTGACCGTGGACTCGGCACCCCCGCCACCCGCGCCGCCACCATTGAGGGCCTGATCCGTCAAAAATACATCGAACGTGACGGCCGCGAAATCCACGTGACCCGCAAGGGTCTCAGCTTGATTGACCTCACCCAGGAGCTCGGAATCGACGCCCTGGCCTCCCCATCCATGACCGGAGACTGGGAAAGCAAGCTTCACCAAATGGAACATGGCCAACTCACCCGCCCTGAGTTCATGCAGGAAATCATCGGTTTCACCAGTGACATCGTCAACAAAGCCAAAACCTACACCGCCGAGCTCAAGAACAAGGTCTTTCCGGACCTGCTCTGCCCCTGCCCGGTCTGTCAGACCGAGCCGATGAAAACCACCGATGCCACCTATCAGTGCTCCAACCCGGAGTGCGGGTTCCAAAGCAACAAGTATATCGCCTCCCGCGAGCTCAAGCCGGAAGAAGCCATTCAACTCTTCACCACCAAACTCGTCGGCCCCTTCGACGACTTCAAATCCCGCTTCAACCGCCCGTTCGAAGCCGTGCTCGAACTCAAACAGGAAACCACCAAATCCGGCAAACCCGGAAAGTGGAAAGTCAACTTCGTCTTCGATGACGGCGAAGATGAAAAAGACGAACTGAGCGATGAGCACATTGTCGCCACCGTAACCACCCCGGATGGCAGTGAAGTCCAGATCTATGAGATGAACAAAGCCTGGCACGTCCCCGCGATCACGACCAAAAACGACCCCGACGGCATCCGCATCTCACGCACCATCCTGAAACACGAAATCCCACGCGATCAAGCGATCAAACTCATCCAACTAGGAAAGACCGATCTCATCCCGGGCTTCATTTCGCGTAAGACCCGCCGACCGTTCTCAGCCTACCTCACCTTCGACCACAGCAGCGGCAAAGTGGGATTTGAATTCGAACCCCGAAAGAAAGCAGCCAAGAAGGCGGCAAAAAAATCAGCAAAAAAGAATGAAGAAAAAAAATGATTTTTTTCTTCTCTCACGAGCTCTCGTGAAACTAACAAACCCCTGTTTTACGGGGTTTCCAGAGCACTCGGAAATCGAAGCAAAACGGTGATACTACCAAGGGAAATCTGAAAGGCAAGCGAAATCGTTTTTCCCCTTAATCATATTTTGTCGGAGATCGCGCATATAATCGATTCCCGTTGTCAAAAAGAAAAAGTTGGGGTTATGTGAAACCGCCATGAGCACAACACATGAACCATTGAAACAGTGGGTCGAAGAAATGACCCAACTTTGCCAGCCGGACAACGTCCGCTGGTGTGACGGATCGCAAGCCGAGTGGGACGAACTCACTCAACTGCTTGTTGACAAAGGTGTCTTCACTCGCCTCAACCCGGAAAAACGCCCCAACAGCTTCTTGGCTCGTTCGGCACCATCCGACGTCGCCCGTGTTGAAGACCGCACTTACATCTGCTCCGAAGACGAAGCCGACTGCGGCCCTACCAACAACTGGTATGACCCAGCAGCAATGAAAGAGCTTCTCAAGGGCAAATTTGACGGCTGCATGAAAGGCCGCACCATGTATGTTATCCCATTCTGCATGGGACCTCTTGACAGCCCGCTCGCCAAGATCGGTGTCGAGGTGACCGACAGCGCCTACGTTGTCGTCAACATGCGCATTATGGCCAAGATCGGCGCCAACGTGCTGCAACGTCTCGAAGACGAAGCCGCTGGCAAAGTCGACTTCGGTCGTGACGGTCACGGATCATTCGTTCCTTGCCTGCACTCTGTTGCCTGCCCACTTGAGCCAGGCCAAGAAGACAGCGCATGGCCATGCAACGAAGAGAAATACATCTCCCACTTCCCTGAGACCCAGGAAATCTGGTCCTACGGATCTGGATACGGCGGAAACGCCCTGCTTGGTAAGAAGTGCCTTGCTCTCCGCATTGCCTCCACCATCGCACGCAAAAACGGCTGGATGGCTGAGCACATGCTCATCCTCGGCATTGAAAACCCAGAAGGTGAGAAGCGCTTCATTTCCTGCGCCTTCCCATCCGCCTGCGGAAAGACCAACCTCGCCATGCTCGTTCCTCCCAAGGAGCTCGCTGACAAGGGCTGGAAAGTCACCACCATCGGTGATGACATCGCATGGCTCTGGCCACACGCCGACGGCACCCTGCACGCCATCAACCCTGAGTGCGGATGGTTCGGTGTGGCACCTGGAACCTCTTACGAGACCAACCCGAACGCCATGGAATCCATGCTCGAGAACTCCATCTTCACCAACGTGGCCCTCACTGACGACGGCGATGTGTGGTGGGAAGGAATGACCGACGAGACTCCTGAGCACCTCATCGACTGGAAAGGCAACGACTGGACACCTGAGTCCGAGACACCTTCCTCGCACCCGAATGCCCGCTTCACCGCACCAGCATCCCAATGCCCATGCATCGATCCTGAGTGGACCAACCCGGACGGTGTTTCCATCGACGCATTCGTCTTCGGCGGCCGCCGCGCAGACACCATGCCTCTGGTCTTCCAATCCAAGAGCTGGGAACACGGCACCTTCATCGGTTCCGTTATGGGCTCCGAGGTCACTGCAGCTGCTATCGGCCTGAAAGCCGGTGTGCGCCGCGACCCAATGGCCATGCTTCCGTTCATCGGATACCACGTCGGAGACTACCTCCAGAACTGGCTCGATGTCGCAGCCAAGACCGAGAACCCACCGAAAATCTTCAACACCAACTGGTTCCGCAAGGACGAAGACGGTGCTTGGCTCTGGCCAGGATTCGGTGAGAACACCCGTGTTCTTGAGTGGATCATCAACCGTGCAAATGGCAAAGTAGGCGGCGAAGAAACCTTCGTTGGCACCGTGCCTAAGTTTGAAGACTTCAACACTGAGGGACTCGACTTCTCCGAGGAAGACTTCAACAAAGTCATGACCCTCGACAAAGAAGAGTGGGCTGAAGAGCTCGCAACTCAGCAAGAGTTCCTCGATAAAGTTGGTGACAAGCTTCCACAAGCTATCTCTGACGAGCGAGCCGCTCTTATCGAGCGTGTGAACGGCTAACTGCCAACACCACTTTTACATACATCGTTGTTTTGTATGTTTTCATAAACTGGGCCGCCCCGCACGTTGATCGTGCGGGGCGGTTTTGTTTTCAGCCATCACCGCCATCGTGTTGCGATTGAATCGGTAGCTCGCCGATTTCGATCAAAACCACATTCGCGGAATGCGCTGTTCATATCTGGGAGGATCGTCCGTTGATGAAAGATGGGGATCGATGAGCTCGTTTCCAATAAGTATGTCCTCACCGTTCAGATGGCCGTGCCTATGGTTGATTGCCCATTGTTTCACCGCCAGTCTGCAAGCCGAAGAGCGTGATTTGCTCAACGAATCTCCCTACGCAAGCGAGGTTCGGACTCGAGCCGCTCACTTAGCCGCGCCCTCCCCCTTAACTCGTTCGAAAGCCATCGAGCGATTATCCATGATGCGGGAGCGCAGCGTCTGCCATCAGGTTTCCACCTTGCTAGGAGACCCCGACGCCCGCGTCCGGCGGGAAGCCGTCATGTATCTGGCCATCAATGGCAATCGAGAGACGCTCAACCATTTGATCGAAACGCTGAACGATGCGGACTGGACCGTCAGACAAGCCGGCATCATCGCCTTACGGACGGCAACACATTTGAAATTACCCTACCGTGCAGAAGCCCGGGCAAGCGTTCGCACACCTCAGATAGAAGAAATCAAATCCACACTTTCGAAGCTTGATTGGGACACCCACATTTCAACCTTGATCAAAACCGCCGAGGATACCCAACTCGAATACGCCGAGCGATGCGACGCCATCCGTGCCATTTGCCGGACCGGTGAAGCCAATGATGAGCTAGTCCGCAGAATCATCAAACTCGTCAAACCTCACGAAACGAAATCCTATTACCTGACAGGTAAATCGGCGCAAAAAGTCATGTATCAAAGTGGAGGTGCCAACGCCACAACGCGCCCACCAAAACAATTTGTCGGCGCCTGCATCCGCGCGATCGGACGGCTGAGCCAAGCGGGCAAACAGGGGGAATCCTATCTTATTTCACTCCTCGATTACCCACATTGGGCAGATCAAGCACTAGATGCCATGCTGGATTGCGGCGGACCGGCGAGCATCGATGCGGTGATCCGTCATCTACCGGACTACGGGTTCAATCCAAGCACCCGCCACGAGCAACACACAAGCTACCAGCACATCGTCAAAAGCTATCCCGCATCGGACAACCCTCAACTCTGCATGTCGGACAGGCTACCCAAACTGTATTATCAAGGCCTCAGGGTTCTTTGCCAACGACCCTTACTCGAACGGCATCGAACCGCGATACGGGCCATTGCCCCAACCATTCTGGCAACCATCCCGAACCACTTTGATTCCACAGTCGTTTATTCACGGGAACCCCTCCATGACATGACAGCTTATCTCTTGGAATTCTCCGGAACACGAAAACACGCCCTCGACGCAGCCTGGGCAGTCATTCGTAAAGACCGGCATCTCCCCGAATCGTTTGAACACAAGGACAGCTTTATGAAGCTGGCCAGCGACTACTTCAACACAAACAAAACAACCCACCCACCCTACGCCAGCCAAATTCTAGCAGCCCTGGCGAGAGAGAGCGATCAGATCCCCCACCTGATCGAACTACTCGATCATCCCAACGGATGGCTGCGGATCGATGCCTGCAGAGCCTTGATTTTTCTTAATGCCAAACAAGCGGCCCCCAAGCTCAGATCACTACTCACCCACTCACCCGATGATGCCACCTTCGGCGTGCGTGTGGATCTTGACCGATTCAAATTAAAGCCGATCGAAAAGCAGGGATACGATGAATTCTGCGACCCCTCGCCACGTTTTAAATACGCATGGATCATCGCACTCGAAAAATTGGGAGATGATCGTGACATCCCCCTGCTGCAACACTTGTCGACAAACGACCAAAATGTCCTGGAGGTGCAGCACGCCGCGGTCCGGGCTCTTGCATCAAAAAGCAACAGCGGAGCTCATCGCTTCCTCCAAACCATCGAACGAGACCATCCCTATTATTCGATCCGGCTGCTGGCAAGAGAAGCGTTATACCGTTCCGGCACTCCCCGATTACGCCCTACCGCCACAAAAAAAGCATCCAACCCTCATAACAAACCATCCTCTCACGCTTCGGATCAAGCCGGATTGAGTTATGCTTTTATCAAAGGACCACACGACACTGGAAACCACTTTCAAATTTCCAAAGATCAAACCGCCTACTCAACGACAGATTCCGGCCCCACCTACCGGTTTGGGCACAATGTGTATATCTATGACACTCACGGTCAGCATGGCAAACTCAAACAATTGACCCATTTCAATAACGCCTATGTTGCCGATCTCGAGGTCAGCTACGATGGCCAGTGGCTTCTCTTCTGTAAACGAAACATCGATAGCCCGGACCCATGGTGGCACTTGTTTGAAATACACACGGATGGCAGCAAACTCCGACAAATCACACACGGCCCCTACCACGATGTTCAGCCGGTCTATTTGCCTGATGATTCCATTGCCTTCAGCTCAACACGCTTGGGATACAGAGACGAATACCATGGCTACCCGTCAACCGGCCTAACGACAGTCAATCGAGATGGAACGAACATCCAAGTCGTCGGCTTCAACTTTGGACGAGACTCTGAACCGTCCGTCGGCAAAGATGGCAAGATCCTCTTCACTCGTCTCGAGCTATTCTACTCACGGGTTAAAACCGAGTGGACCCTGATGTCTGCCTTCCCTGATGGAAGCAAAGCCCAAACCCTCTATGGCCCCGAACGTAGGGAACTTTTCTATTCGATCAAGGGAGCCCAGGCACTCAGCCCACCACGGCACCGGGTTCTCCGTATCACTCAACCGCAACCTTTTGGAAACAACCAATACATCATCAACAGCTTTCGCGGCCCGATGCTCGTCGGCCCCGGAAGGGAGCAGGAACGTTTCCTCCTTCCGAATAACCACTGGGCCGTTACCTGCCCTTACCCGCTGGACGATCAAACGCTCCTGGTATCAGCAGGAAAACGACCCAACCCGAAAAATCTCATGCAAGCGGTCAATCACGGCATCTATCACATGAATGTCGATGATGGTTCGCTGAAGTTGATCTATGACGACCCGGCAACCTCAGAACTGGATGCCAGGCCACTGCGCTCACGCCCACGGGAAAATATTCTGACGGCAAACCCAACTCAGCAGGCCTCCACTCCTTACACCGGCGTTATGATCTGCAACTCGGTGTTCAATAGCCGCCAACAACAAATAAGCGATCGGACAAAGTATATTCGAATCAACGAAGGCATCCCTGTCGTCGAAAGACACCAGACACATACCAACCACGGGGCGGCATGGAGAAACCACGGGGGGCCTATCGGACGCATTCTCGGAACCATTCCCGTCGCTCGCGACGGCAGTTTCTCAATTGAAATTCCGGCTGACCGGTTAGTTCACTTCCAAGCACTCGACAGCGACCGGCAAGTGATTGGCAATGAAATCAATTGGCAGTATGTGCGCCCGGGCGACAACCTGAGCTGCATCGGTTGCCACGAAAAACCTGACACCACACCGGTCGTGCAGCACTTCCCACTGGCACTGCGAAATAAACCCGTCCGACTGCTCCCCAGCGACGACGACATCCTCTACCGGGCAAAAATGTGGTTCAAAGGCTGGGCTCCCGACGAACGTGAAGCCCGCATGCGCTCGGTCAACGCAATCAATACCTACGGCCGGGAATAATACCATTCTCCCAGTTAAATGGTATCAGACGGCCATTTCTATGGTTTCTTCAGCCCGATCCACTCCAAACATTCGGGAAGTCGCTCCGCTGATGGAGGGAAATGCCCCATCCCGGGGACATCGAGAAATTTGTAATCCAGGCGCGCCTTTTCCCAGTCCTTGCTGGTTTTCAAGATCTCCGGATGGTTTCTGTCTTTCTCTCCGGAAATCACTAACCACTTGTTCTTTTTACGCTCTCCCCGCTTGAAATCTCCAACATCAAGCCCAGGGAAATGACCGGGCAAATAACTCTGCGCAGCAGAACTGATGGCACCTAAAAACATTTCAGGAAACAAAGCCGCGGTGAGCATCGCCATATGACCACCACCAGAGGTTCCGGCGACCACACGCCTATTGGGATCAATGTTGTAATCCTTCTCCACACTGGCGAGGGCATCCATGGAAAGACAAACCCTGCGCGCATAAGACACGTCATTGCCCACTTTGTTCGCCGAGACGGCAATCATTTTGAACTCATCAAAGATCGGATACCACGCCTTATTGATATGCGCATTGGGAGAGTGATTGATATAGAGAAATATTCCGTAGGCTTCGGTAGCATCATAAGAGCTTGGCACATAAATCGAACAGGTATCATTCACCAGGTCCCGGGCCATCCATTCTTCCTGGCTGCCATTATTCACATCACCCCCGTGATTGCCACTACCTACCGCTCGGATAAACTTTTTACGCTCCGAATCTTTGAAGTAGCCTTTTGCATCCGTGAATAAGCGGGAGTGAATGGGCTTGTTATCAAATCGGCCAGTCATCGATTTGGCTTTCGCCGCGCGTTTAACCGCCGACTCCGCATCTTCCTTCTTTTTTTGCTCCAACCACTCGAGGTCCGTCTGGGAAAGTTTGCTGAAAGGCACCGTAAACTCCTTCCCATTCATTTCGATCACCACCTTGTCACCGCCCTCGTAACGGACAAACTCGGCTTCTATCGCTTTCCCGTCACTGCTGGTCCAGGTCCGGGCATCCATTTGCTCTGAAGCGAGCAACACCATGATCCCTGCAAGCAAGGAAGAGCTTTTTATTTTCATATCAAATTTATTGAATCACTAACATTCGTATCAAAGCCCATCCAATCCTCAAGCTTTCATTTTTTAAATCGCCTTCGTGTTCCTATTCTCTATGCTCAAGTTTCTATCGAAAAATGAACACACGGACACTCACGCTGATCAGCACTCTGGCTCTACTTTCTTCCACTTGGGGGAAAGAGGAAACAAGCATCACCATGCCAGCTTCCGCTAAGCTCGCCTTCGTGGAAGACTGGTCGAGCGGACAAATCGATCCCACCAAGTGGTATATGCTCAGAAAAAAATGGGGCGCGGGCAACCATGGTGTTGTCCCCGAAAATGTCTTTCTCGCCAAGGACACCGTCGACGGCAAGGAGCAGCACGTCCTGGTCTGCCGAGGCCATGGTGACCAGTACCAAGGGGCCATTGTTGGTCTGCATGGGAATGCCCAACGCGTTGGTGGTGTCATCGTCTCCAAACCATACTTCGCATCCGGTCGATTTGAGGTCGTGATGAAAATTGGCAAGACAAGCCATACAGCAGGCAACCCGAAAGATCCGAGGCGGCCAATCGGGATGATTCCCGCCATATGGACTTACGCCTACCGATGGGTCCAAGCTGGAAAACAATCCGACCCCCATGCCTTTTCCAAAGACAATCCGATGTACAACCCACACCTCAACCATCGGGGGTGGAAGAGCAATGAGTATTGGTCCGAAATCGATTTCCCTGAATTCGGTAAAAACCAGGACCTCGAAACCGGACTCTACAATGGTTTTGTCAACAAAAGCCATCAGAGTCTAACCTTCGACACCAAGGCCGCCATCGACGGTCAGTTCCATACCTTTACGACCATCTGGCGAACCCACCTCGTTCCCATCCCGGGCGTCACGGACCAACAAGTCACCTCCTACAACGGCTACTGGTGGATTCAGGACAAGCGTATCCCGTTCAAGCAATATCTCGGCAACCCTCTCAAGCGGCTAGGCAAAGACCAATACTCCATCTACTCAGGGAAAGTGGCCACCCATTTCATCGATGGACAATATGTCGGGTCCAATCACAAATTCGTTCCCTCCATGGCTGCCCAACTCAATATCGGTGTGTGGTTTCCTAAATGGGCCGGTGCCGCCCCATGGAAGCAATCGACCATCTCCGTCGCCTCGGTCAAGATCTGGCAGTTTGACGACCCCGGAGACGTTCGGGGGATTCTCACCGAGGACATCACCAACAATATGGATAAACAAGGAAAGCCACTGCAGCCCTGAACCAGGGTATCACCGCTGAGGCCTCATGCACATCGCGGCACCTGATCGCCGCACAACACACAAACAAGCGCTTGAGCAAAGATCATTCAGCGCCCCCGCGGTGCATCACTGGCTCAGACAAGCACCTGCGTTGACGTCTCAGCAAAAGTGCGACTCCCGCCAATCCAAACAAACTCGCGGTCGAAGGCTCAGGAATCAGAGTCAACCTAACAGCATTTAATCGGGTTTTATTACCCGAACTATTTTCCCGGAGAAACACATCATAAGCACCCACGCCATCAGAGCTGAAGGTAAAGGAGGCTGCCGGGCCGGATGCGCTTACTTCCACATCCGTATGAACGATCGTCTCCGTCCCATTCCTCCGGTATCCCACCATCTGAGTTCCCACCGAAGAGCCCGAATCATAACTCCAAACCTCCACCAGCCAATCACCCGCAACCAAACTACCCGCCTGGCCAAAGTGCAAGATGATCGCAGAATTGGCCGCGCCTTCATCAAAGGCAAAATCACCGACCAGAGAGTCGGGAGCAGGATTGGAAGGACTTCCCCTGAGCCGGGAGCCGTCAGAGCTGCTGATCCGGAATTCCACACCATCGACCGTCACCGCTCCACCATCAGCGCTGTGAGGGGAATTAAGCCCAGTCCAGCCTGATGTTGTCAGAGGCGCATCGGCATCGTTGATATCAATGGAATAAACCGTAGCACCATAACAGGCGCCCATGGATAAAAGCAAACAGCTAAGAGTTTTCATAACAAGCATCGCAACACAAACTGATGAGGGCTGTCAAAAACCAAGGGAACAAAAAAACCATATATGGACAAAGCGAGCCGATTTCACCAAGAAATGGAGTAGATCCGCAGGAGCGCAAAAGAACGTCGATGTCAGGCACGTATTGATGAAGCTAAAACCTAGCATCAGCTGGAGCTCTGGTCTGATGATTCATTACCCGTATTTGATGATGTTCAAAGCCACCCTTCTCACATCCCTCATTCTGACGAGCCTCCTCGCCACGCTTATTGCAGGTTCTGAACCCAAGTTCCCCTTGCAAGCCATACCTGAGAGTTCCAAGTCACAGTTCCTCAAGCGGCAAGCAGCGCCCCATGTCTTTGTTGACCCCGGCTACCGAATCTGGGGAATGGCCGTCATCAAGTGGAGCGATGGAAAGTACCACGGTTATTATGCCCGTTGGCCAGAAAAACTTGGCCACAACGCATGGATGACCCACTGTGAAATTGCCCACGCCGTTGCAGACAAGCCCGAGGGTCCCTTCACTCATGTCAACACCGTGCTCAGCAGCAAACATCTGGAGGGATGGGATGTCAACAACGCCCATAACCCCGCCATCTGTATCGCCGATGGAAAGATCTGCTTGTATTACATCTCTAACGATCTTAAAAAGATCTACGATAAGGATCCGGCAAAGTTTTACCCGGACAATCAATGGTTCGTTAAAAATCGAAAAGCTCTCCGCAACAGCCAGCGGATCGGAGTCGCCATCGCCAGTTCACCTGAAGGCCCGTTTGAGCGACACCCCTCCCCCGTGGTGGAGCCTCACGGCAGATTCAAAAACATCGCCGTCAATCCGGCCGTCACCTATCAGAATGGAACTTTCACCATGATCATGAAGGGAGACGACATTCGTAAAGACGGTTGGTTCCGTATCCAGCTCGTTGGGCATTCCTCGTCTCCCACAGGCCCATTCACTTTCCAGCCGACCCCGGTCTACGACCGGGCCCAGACCGAAGATGCAGGCATCTGGTATGACCAAAAAGACAAAACCTACTACATGGCATGTCATGTCATGGGGAAACGGGACCTCGCCTTATTCCACTCCACTGACGGCAATGCGTGGAGCATGACTGCCATCCCTCTGTTCATGAAAAAACAATTTCGCCTTGGCGATGGAACCATCTGGAATCCTGCGCGCGTAGAACGCCCATTCATTCTGACTGACGACCAGGGCTCACCTATCATGCTTTACCTCGCCGTGGCCGATAAAAACGCCAATGGCAATATTGCTGTGCCATTCAAAAAATAATCCACTCAATCATGCCATCCATGAAAACGACCAGTGCCATCCTCTTGTGCTCCCTGCTCTACTCCTGCGCAGTAAACGCCCAGGACACCCAGCGATCACGGCCAAAACAGTGGGAACAGCTCGTTCCAGGCGCCCGCTTTATGGATCGATTTCTCCCTAACCCAGTAAGAGGAAAACTCAGTTCCGACACCTGGGGCGTTGACGCGGTCAAACCGCGTGATACCCAGCTCGGCATCGAAGACCCGGCCTGGTCGTACTGGGGTGGCAATATCCGCCATGTTGACGGCACCTACCACCTCTTTGTCTGCCGCTGGCCTGAAAACCATCCGAAAGGGCACATGGCATGGCACGGCTCTACCGTCGTCCGTGCTACCGCGCCCCATCCATGGGGTCCCTATCAAGTAGCCGAAGAAATCGGCAAGGGGCACAACCCGGAAATCTTCCCAACCAAAGACGGAAGCTACGCCCTCTACGTCATCAATGGCTACTACCATGCGCCTGATATGTCCGGCCCGTGGACACGGAAAAAATTCACTTTCAACACCCGCGATCGGCGTGTCATCGAAGGCTACACCAACATGAGCTTCGCCCCACGTGAAGATGGCTCCGTGCTGATGGTTTGCCGGGGAGGTGGCATCTGGATCAGTGAGGACGGACTCTCACCCTACCAACAAATCTCGGTCAAACGCGCCTACCCACCCGTGCCCGGTAATTTTGAAGATCCTGTCATCTGGAAAACCAACATCCAGTACCACATGATTGTCAACGACTGGAAGGGGCGCATCGCCTACCACCTCCGGTCCAAAGACGGGCTCAGCTGGGTCACCGAAGATGGTGAAGCCTACTTACCCGGGATCGACCGCTATGAAGACGGAACCCATGTTGATTGGTATAAATACGAACGCATCAAAGTGCTGCAAGATGACTTGGGCCGAGCCTATCAAGCCAACTTCGCCGTCATCGATTTCTCCAAATGGAAAGATAAAGCAAACGATCAGCACAGCTCGAAAAACATCCCCATCCCGCTCACTGTGGGCCGCCAACTCAGCATCCTCAATCCAGAGACCATCGATGCAGGCACGTCAAAAATTCAGCTTAAAATCCACGCGGAAGAAGGCTTCGACCCTCATCAGGATATGGACCTGCCGTCCCTGCGCTTCGGCCCCAGCGCCGAAGTCAACTACGGCCGGGGCGGCAAGGTGATCGCATCAGAAAAGGACGGCAAAGACCTGATTGTAAGCATCGACGCCTCCAACCATGCGTTCAACAGCGAGCACTTCGCCGGTAAACTGCTAGGCAAAACCAAACAGGGAAAACTTCTCTTCGGATACTCACGACTGCCGGGAGTCCAATACGCGGCTCCCATGCTCTCAAGCCGACTCCCCACCGTCAAACAAGCTGATAAAGGCCAGTCTCTCCGTGTTGAAACCACCAACTATGGGTTGAACCGTTCTCCCCAACAACAAGCCAAGATCGAAATCTCCAACGGAACATTCAAAGAAAGCCTCAAGATGAGTCTTCCGGAGCTTCAGCCCTATGAATCGGTTACTCTGGAGATCCCCCTGCCGCAATCGCTGAAGCCAAAAGAGACCCACCAAATCAACATCATGGTGGAAACTCAATCCACCCCATTGTTTACCAGCCAACACCGCAACCCCAAACTCATCGCGCCATAAGCGTATGCGACTCACCAACTCCCCACATTAACGAATATTTATTATTTAATATCATGCCAATCCGGCTATAGCTTGGTTGTGCCCTTGAATCAACGATCCATAAAAATGCTGGCGGACGAGCCCTACCGGCTCTTTTTCCCCGTAGCTCTGCTGGCCGGAGTTTTCGGCGTCATGCTCTGGCCCATGTTTTATGCCGGACAACTTTTCTGGATCCCGGACGCTCTCCAGCTTTCCTACTACCCCAATCTGGCCCACGCCCACCTCATGATCCAGGGCTACGTCGGCGGCTTTGCCATCGGCTTTATCGGCACCGCCATGCCCAAACTGCTGAAGGCTACACCGCTCAAAGCCCCCCTCGTTGCGCTTCTCTTTCTTCTCCACCTCGGCCTGACGCTACTCCACCTCTGCAACCACACCCGGATTGCAGACGGACTCTTTGCCGCGATGCTTCTGCTGATGCTCAGTCAGGTGCTGATTCGACTCCAATCCGGTAAACTCGCTCCGCCTCCAGGGATGGTGCTCGCCGGCATGGGACTTCTCAGTGGTGCCCTTGGCGCTGGCTGGCTGGCTGCGGTAGGACTGCAAGGTGACATAAGCATGTACCGTTTTGCCCAGCGCTTGCTCTACCAGGCATTTATCCTTCTCCCCCTGATGGGGATCGGAGCCTACATCTTTCCGATGATCCTCAACACGGCAAACAAACATGCCGCTCTGAACCAAGAAAAACGATCACGCGCCTGGAAGCTCAAGTTTACAGAAGCCCTGATCCTCGGTTGTTTGATTCTCGCCAGCTACTGGGTAGACTCCCGTCACCCTGGCCAGACCAGTATGCCCTGGGTCCGATTCCTCTTATGCGCTGTCTGGCTCAGTAAAGAATGTGGGTGGCTGCAATGGAAATCAGCCCGCGGCATCATGCCCTGGGCACTTCGCTCCGGCATCCTCTGCCTACTCTGCGGCCTGATCGCCGTAGCGTTGATCCAGCGACACCCAATCGCCCTCGACCACAGCCTCTACATCGGAGGATTCGGACTGATCACCATGATCGTCGCCACCCGGGTGATTTACGGTCACAGCGGCCAAGGCAAGATGTTTCAGCGCTGGGTCAAACCCCTCTGCTGGTGCACAGGCTTGCTGCTCTTCGACATGCTCACCCGGGTAAGTGCGGATTTTATGCCCTGGATCATGGTTTCCCACCACGTCTACGCCGCACTGCTCTGGGTGGTGGTCAGCATCATCTGGGGGATTGCCTTGCTGCCATCGGTGCGCAAGCGCCCCTTCGCAGGTATGGGGCTGTCCTCAAAGCCAACGCCCCCCAACCCCGCCACTCAAACGAAGTCGTTGATGGACATGGATTTCAGGAAATAAAGATCAAGTCATAGGTTCAATCCACCGTGCGTGTTCCCCTTTTTGGGTCAGAACCCAGGTGACGGCATAGGCAAAACTAGCATCTGCACCATCAAAACCAAAAATGATCTGCTTCCCGTCCTCAGTGATTTTGATGAAAGGTAACTCACCCGGCTCCATCATGGCAGGCTCCTTGTAAGGATGCAGGTGCAGGTTGAAACAATCTTTCCATAGGGCTTCTGGAACCGGGACCACCACACCGTCCCACTTGAGTTCAAAGGAAATGAGCTCTTTCTCCGGCAAGACTCCTTCAACACCCCAAGGACTCCGACCATCGATTTTCATCTTTCTCGTATCCGGATCATTGAGACCTACCACCTCATGACGGTCTTTCCGGTAGGAGGCCCCCACGATTTTTAATTCGATCGAGTGGCCCGCCTTACTTCCCTTCCAGTGAAACACCACCGGATCCTCCGCAGAGGCCGGAGAGCAAAACAACACAAACAAAGGCAACAGGGTCAGTGAGAAGAATCGAAGCATCACCGATGGTTCTCCACAGGATACACAATGTCAACCAGACGGCGTGACTGCGTTGAAACAAACGCCAAGCCTCCGCCGAGCCAGTGGTGGCGTTTATAAAGCCCACCACCCAACGTAAAAACCCGCACACCGGTTAGGCATGCGGGTTGGAAAAAATACGCAAATGCATGAATTACTTCGCGAGGTATCCGGAAACACCTTCGTGCGTCGCGGTCATCGCGTCTTCACCCTTCTGCCAGTCCATGGGGCAGACTTCGCCGTGCTCTTCAAAGTGCTGCAGAGCATCGATCACGCGAAGGCACTCGTTGATGGAACGGCCGAGAGGCATGTCGTTGACCACCTGGTGGCGGACGATGCCATCCTTGTCGATCAGGAACAGGCCACGGTAGGCCACCATTTCTCCTTCGACCACGAGGTCGCCGTATTCATCTTCCACATACTCACCTGCGAGCACATCGTAATCGTTGGCGATGGTTTTGTTGATGTCTGCGACGAGTGGGTAGCTGACATCCTGAATGCCACCCTTGTTTCGTGGTTGCTGCAACCAGGCAAAGTGAGAGAACTCGGAATCGGTTGAGCAACCGACCACCGCAACGTTACGCTTCTCAAACTCCGCGATTTCTTCTTGGAAACGGTGCAGTTCGGTCGGGCAGACGAAAGTGAAGTCCTTAGGGTAAAAGAAAAAGACGACGTATTTTTCGCCCAGATACTGGTCGAGGCTGAAGTCTTCGATGATTTGAGCTCCTTGCACGGCCTTGGCTGTGAAGGACGGGGCTGATTTTCCTACGAGAACGGACATATTAGTAAGTTGATGTTAATAGTTTAAATCCAAGGATGCGTGTGTGCTGTGCCACCCGCAAACCGCGGCTTACATACGCCAGCTTTTGAATTCAGCAAATGATTTTTTCAGTCATGCATGGCTAACCTTTCAGCAAGCTGAAAATAAGACCTGAAACCGATGGACTCCACACTTCAGCGACCTTAAACAAGAATGCTGGGGTGACACTCCATCAGGCACACGCTCCCGGTCAGCAGCACCTCATCATTGTTTTACGACAGAAAAACGAAAAAAGGCCGAATAACACACCGTCTGGTTTACGTAATGAAACATCACCAACCATACCAACCGTGAATAAAAACTTTTTAGCTCTCAGCCTAGCCTTGATGACCTCATTCACCCCAGGCACGCTTATGTCCGCAGAGAAAATCAAGGTCCTGATCACCGACGGCCCCCAGAAGGCCCACAATTACAAAGACACAACCCCGGTTCTCATGCAACTCCTCGGCAAGACTGCCCGATTTGAAGTCGATCACTCTCGCTCCACAAAAAAGGGCTGCGAAGACGGAACTTACAAGCCGGATTTTAGCCTATACGATGTGGTTGTGATGAATGAAGGCTTCGGTGCTGCAGATTGGCCTGAGGCCACTCAAAAGGCCTTTGAAAAATACATGGCAAATGGTGGAGGCATGGTTTCCTTTCATGCCGCAAACAACTGCTGGCCGAACTGGAAGGAATATAACAAGATGACAGGCATTGGCGGATGGGGGAAACGCAATGAAAGCAGCGGCCCCTATCTATACATCGATTCCGAAGGCGCGGTCGTCCGCGACACATCCAAGGGAAAAGGCGGCAGCCATGGCCCCCAACACGAATTCAAATTGATTGTTAGAGAGAAGGAGCACCCGATCATGAAAGGCCTTCCTCCCACCTTCGTGCACGGTCCGGATGAACTCTACGATAGGTTGAGAGGGCCGGCAGAAAACGTAACGATTCTGGCAACGGCCTTCTCATCGAAGAAGCAACGGGGAACTGACCGCAACGAACCCACCTTAATGACCATCACCTATGGCAAAGGGAGAATTTTTCACACTGTTCTGGGCCATGGCGTGAAGCAAATCAAGCAAGGCAGTTTTGTAACCACGTTTCTGCGTGGCACGGAATGGGCAGCCACAGGAAAGGTAAGCATTCCCGTCCCTAAGGATTTCCCCAACCAGAAAGTTGAATAGGTTCACTTGGAGCCAGTAGCCTGACAAAGGCAAGGGATGAAGGCATGAGTATCGATATCAATGGAAGTCGAACCCGTTCTTTCCGAAATCATCAAATGATAAAAATAGTAGCCACTCTGCTCCTCCTCAGTTTTTGGGTTGATGCCAAAACTCCCGCAATTGTAGCACACAGAGGAGCATCCCAAGATGCACCGGAGAACACCATACCGGCTTTTAAGCTGGCCTGGGAACAAGGGGCAGATGCCATTGAAGGCGATTTCTTTCTGACAAAAGACAATCACATCGTATGCATTCATGACCCTAACACGAAAAAGGTAGCGACCCGAAATCTGGAAATAAAAAAATCCACATTGGCTGAACTACGCACGCTGGATGTAGGCGTTAAGTATGCTGACCACTTCAAAGGGACGAGCATCCCGCTCATCTCAGAAGTTTTTGCGACGGTCCCCGCACAAAAAAAGATGATTTATATCGAAATCAAATGCGGCACTGAAATCATACCTCCCTTACTTAAAGAAATCGGAAGATCAGGGCTCAAGCAAAAACAAATCGTCATCATTAGCTTCAACCACAAAGTGATCGAAGCCATGAAGATCAAAGCCCCACAGTACAAAGCCTTCTGGCTTTCGGGCATGGAGAGGGATCGATCGGGGAAACCAAATCCTTCGTTGGAGACCGTGCTCTCAACCTTGAAAAAAATCAACGCAGACGGCTTTAGCTCACACCACCGGCATATCGATAAAAAATTCATACGAGAGCTCATCGACAAGGGTTATGAATATCACGTATGGACCGTTGATGATGCCAAGACGGCAGCGCGTTTTCAGCAATGGGGAGCAACATCCATCACAACCAATGTGCCCGCCCATATTCAAAAATCCATCGCCAAATAATACCAAGTAGTAAAACAGACGGGACGATCGCCGAGATGAATGAGTTCTTTGGTAAGGCGCGACGAAGGAATGGTGCGGGCACCATGACTAAGGAGAAACAAAGCCAAAGGAGTCATTCATCCGGAACTCTCATGCATCACGCAGTGCTTTTCCAAATACCTCAACAACGATCAATCGTCTCGTCTGTTTTGCGGAGTGGTATAAATCCGCAGGCAGGCAAGCCATATCAATAGGCTCATGCTCATGAAGCTGCAGCATCGCTCAAGCGTTCTCCATTGAAGCCCACGCTTCTACAAAGGACTCACACGCCCCCCGTGGGTCGATCGGAACCACACTGAGTCAACAGACCGAATCAAGATTCGAGGCCGGCAACACCGTCACCCTCCTGACCAGTCTGGTTTTGCCGCTGCTTCTGATCCAAATGAGAGCGGGTATCCATACCCGCGCCCAAGGGATTCTAGCTTTTTTTCTTCAGCAGAGGGAAAAGAACAACGTCACGGATGGTCGGGGCTCCGGTGAGCATCATGATCAAGCGGTCGATCCCGATGCCGATACCACCGGCCGGCGGCATACCATTTTCAAGCGTTTCAACGAAGTCGTGGTCGATTTCCTGCTCTTCCTCTCCGCCAGCCTGATGCTCGAGGCGCTCACGTTGGACATCGGGGTCGTTGAGTTCGGAATATCCGGGTGAAATTTCCTGACCGTTGATGATCAGTTCATACACTTCCACGGTCTTGCCACCGGGGGTGACTTTTGCCAAAGGAATCAGCTCGCTCGCCACCCGGGTGACAAAACAAGGGTCAAAGGTGTGTTCTTCCACCTTTTTCTCGAAAACCTGCTGGACCACTTCATAGTCCTCCATTTCCGGTGAGATCTGCACGCCGAGTTCGTCACATTTGGCGCGACGTTGCTCCGGTGTGATATCGAAGAAATCGTCCCCGGCGACCTCTTTGATCAAATCATGGTAATTCGCCCGCTTCCATGGACGCTGCAGGTTGATCGTGCGGAGCACATTCCCCTCCTCGTCCTTGTGCTCGATTTCAAGTCCACCACAGAACGTCTCTGCCAAATGACAGGTCATTTCCTCCACCATATTGGCCATGGTTTCAAAATCACCGTAGGCAGCATAAGCCTCAAGCATGGTGAACTCCGGGTTATGCCGACGGGAAATGCCCTCGTTACGGAAGTTGCGATTGAGTTCAAAGACCTTGGTGAATCCACCCACCAGCAGGCGCTTGAGGAACAGCTCCGGAGCAATCCGCAGCGTGAGATCCATGTTCAAGGCATTGTGATAGGTTTCAAACGGACGGGCGGCAGCTCCTCCGGCCACACTCTGCAGCATTGGCGTTTCCACCTCGAGAAAATCGCGCTCGTGCAGGAACTTCCGGATCTCGGCAATCATCTTCGAGCGGGTGATAAACACCTCGGCGCTCTCCTCGTTGCTCATCAGGTCGAGATGGCGCTTGCGGTACTTGGTTTCGCGGTCGGACACGCCGTGCCACTTGTCGGGCATCGGGCGAAGCGACTTCGAAAGCACGGTCAGGCTGTTGACTTTGACTGACGGTTCGCCCTTACCGGTGGTGAACGTCTCCCCCTCCACGCCGATCCAATCGCCGAGGTCAAGCAGCTTGTAGGCAGCCCAATCGGTTTCACTGACGCCCTTTTTATTCAAATAAATCTGAATCCGGCCCTCGACGTCACCGAGCGTAGCAAAGACGGATTTACCCATATCACGGATCGCAAGCAAGCGACCGGCGATGGTCACCTGTTTTTCATCGGCAAAATCGGCCTTCAATTTACCCGGCGTGGTTGTGGTATCAAACCGGGCACCGTAGGGGTCGATCCCAAGCTCACGTAGCTGGGCCAACTTCTCGCGGCGAACAGCGATCAGTTCAGCTTCCGTGGATTGGGGTGTCTCTTGCTTTTGTTGCGGGTCGCTCATGGCGCGCGGAGCATAGGAGCGAAACAAAATATTTCAAGGGCGGAAATTCAGCGGTCTTTCTTGGGCTCCTCCATTAGGGAGATGATCTCGGTGATGCCTGCGGCGCTGACAGGATGGTCAGGGTTTCTTTTAGATTTTACAGGATGTTTAATTTTCAAAGATCAAGGGTTGGCCAAAACCTATCGCTACCTTCTAAAAAATCATGTAATACCACTCCGCAAAACAGACGAGACGATTGATCGTTATTGAGGTATGTGGAAAAGCACTGCGTGATCCATGAGAGTTCCGGATGAATGACCCCTTTGGCTTTGTTTCTCCTTAGTCATGGTGCCCGCACCATTCCTTCGTCGCGCCTTACCAAAGAACTCATTCATCTCGGCTATCGTCCCGTCTGTTTTACTACTTGGTATAAATCCTCTTCAATCCTGTGAATCCTGTCAGCGCCGCAGGCTGTTAGCCCCTGCTGTATTCGCCCTGGCGGACTGTCGGGTCACCCAGCCACCTCTGCGCCCCCTCCATTCTTAAGGCTCGTTCAAGCAAGTCCGGAAACCCGTAAACACATCCGTTCGTCCAGGGAAATACGCCTGGCGGTAGGTGTTGCGAATCAAATTCGAACTTGTGGCACAAGAACCGCCACGTGTCGTTTTATGATCTCCAAACTGCAAAGTCGACATGTAGGGGTACCGATCCACACAAAAACCATCGTACGGCAGGTACTGGTTCGTCGTCCACTCCCAGGCCGTGCCCAGCATCTGCCGGCATCCTCCGGGGCTTGCACCATCAGCTAGAGCATCGACGGCCAGCTGTCCTAAGCAACGACCATCCATATCAACCAGCTCCGCATGCATGGTGTCCCCCCATGGATATAGCCGGGCGTCTCCGCCTCTGGCGGCGGCCTCCCATTCATACTCCGATGGCAAGCGCCGTCCTGCCCATTGGCAATACGCCTCGGCCTCCCAGAAGCTCACCGCTATCACTGGGCAACGAGTCGGCAAGGGTTGCCAGACATTAAACCTTCTCAAGTACCAGTCTCCGTGGTCTTTTTTCCAGTACGATGGCCGACGGCGCGCGCCTTCTCTGAGCCAATGCCGGCCACCAAAGCTCCACAACTCAGATCGTTCATAGCCACCATCCTCGACAAAGTCCCGGAACTCGCCACAACTCACCAAGGTTGGAGAGATGGCAAAGGCTTCCACATCCATCTCAAAACCCGGCTTTTCATGATCGAAACAAAACACCCCCTCGCCTGGAGGCTCGGCAGGCATCCCAATCCGGTACTTCCCCGTCGGGATTTCCACATCAGACAATGACAACCTATCCGATTCATCCGGGCAATCAACATGCCCCATAAACGATGGCTGAGGATACGCCAAGATCTGCCGGCTATAAATCAACGACTCCACATGCATGTTCTGGTGGGCAATTCCATACCTCACCAAATACGCCTGATAGGGGGTGAGAACGCCGGAGGTCAACACCTCCCTCATCTCATCCAGAATCCGATGATAATACGTAAAGGTTGTCTTCCGATCCGGAACCAATCCATCGCGCCAACGTTCCCGGTGCTGAATTTCCAGTGAATCCCAAATCTCATCAAACCCCGGCATCCTCGCATCCGGGTGGCGGAACTCGCGGAGAAAAAAGGATTCGTAAAAAAAGGCAGAATGCCCCACCTCCCAAATAGGTGGATTGATGCCACGGTGATAGGGGACAGCCAACTGATCATAACTCAGATCATCTATCAGCATCCGCATCTTCAGATCCGCCTCATCCAATGCTGCCAGCAAATCATTCGCACAATTCATACCCGTATCATATGCAGGAGGCTATCGCTTTGTCGAGACTACAAGCGACACGCCTCAATCTCCGGATTCAAGATCGAGGCTTCCTCCCTTGACAGCCACCTCTGGACGCTGCAGATCTGTCCCGACCATGAACCCCAATCCTCCACTGCTCGAGATCCTGCATACCGACCCCTGTTTCGTGGTGGTGAACAAACAAAGCGGCATGCTCGCCGTCCCCGGCCGTGGGCCGGAAAAAATCGACAGCGTGGCCCACCGGGTCAAATTGATGTTTCCGGGATGTATCGAACAGCCAGCCGTGCACCGACTCGACATGGATACCTCGGGGTTGATGGTGGTGGCTCGGACTGCCGAGGCACACCGCCATCTGTCCCGCCAGTTTCACGAACGCCAAACCAGCAAACGCTACATTGCTCTGCTCGACGGCCTACTCGCGGATTCGCTCGGCGCTGAAGGAAGCATCGAGCTTCCCTTCCGACTCGACGTCGACAACCGACCAATCCAGATCTACGATGAAGTACACGGTAAAATGGGAACAACCCACTGGTCGATTTTGGGAGTAGAAAGCGGACGCACCCGAGTATCCTTTACCCCGGTGACGGGTAGGACCCACCAACTACGACTTCACGCGTCCCATGCCAAAGGCTTGGGCGTTCCGATTGTGGGTGACCCGTTTTACGGTCATGGCACGGGCCCCGGCCAGCTCCTGCTGCACGCTTGTGAACTTGGTTTCACCCATCCTGACACCGGAGAATCGCTGCATTTCCGGTCGGCACCGGCATTTTAGCCTCTCTAATCGGGGACATGCCAAAAAAAAATAACATTGGTATTGCCATTTTCTGGCGGGTGCATTAGCAAGTGCGCGCGCTACGGCGCAATCACAGATTCAAGCGGGTATAGCTTAGTGGTAAAGCTCCAGCCTTCCAAGCTGATTATGCGGGTTCGATTCCCGCTACCCGCTCCATCTGAACACCCGCTCAAGGGTGTTTTTTTATGTCCAGAACACTCACCATTCCCTTCCCCACACTGCGGGTAGTGGGATGAGAACCCTCCGAAGCGAACAAAGTGAGCGTAGGCCAAGGTTCGAGCGCACCATGTTCGTGCATCACGAACTGACCTCCCCATCAAAAATCCGGAGGAGGATTTTTGCACACTCGCACAGCCTGAGGGGCTCCGAAGGCAGCGCACATATCATCGATCAAACTTTCGGAGGAGAAAGTTTGCACACTCGCACAGCCTGAGGGGCTCCGAAGGCATTCCCGCTACCCGCTCCATCTGAACACCCGATCAAGGGTGTTTTTTTATGTCCAGAACACTCACCATTCCCTTCCCCACACTGCGGGTAGGGGGATGAGAACCCTCCGAAGCGAACAAAGTGAGCGTAGGCCAAGGTTCGAGCGCACCATGTTCGTGCATCACGAACCAACCTCCCCATCAAAAATCCGGAGGAGGATTTTTGCACACTCGCACAGCCTGAGGGGCTCCGAAGGCAGCGCACTTATCATCGATCAAACTTTCGGAGGAGAAAGTTTGCACACTCGCACAGCCCGAGGGGAGCCGAGGGCATTCCCGCTACCCGCTCCATCTGAACACCCGCTCAAGGGTGTTTTTTTATGTCTGGGTATCTGGCTAATCAACAGTGGCTTAAACGGGGGGGGAACGAAGCCTCTGCACAGACAACGGTATAGATCAACTCACTAATCAGACAATGCTTAGTCTGAGAATAGACTCTGAGACGGTTTTTCTCCAAAACTCTTCTGATAATCGGCTGCAAATTGCCCCATATGCCAAAACCCCCATGCGTTGGCAACATCAGCGATTTTAAGATTTTTCAATTTGGATCTTCGAAGGATTTGATGCACTCGGCTTAGGCGAATCGCTTGGAGATAGGCCTTGGGCGTTACTCCAAAGGTTTCTTTAAAACCTACTTGAAGCGTCCGGTCACTCACACCCGTGATTTCACAAAGCTTTTTAGTATCTGGAACTTCTTGAGCATGTGCCCGTAAGTAGCATTCAGCCTGACGAACCGCATTGGCCTTTTTCTTCGAACAAATCACTTTTGATCGTGAGTCGGTTTGACTCAAACCTCTCAACAGAGCGATGAACACACGATCCATCTGAGCGACCAAGTCAGCAGAATAGTGTGGTTTTGCAAGAAGAGCCTCATACCGGCACATTTCCTTTAAAACCAACTGCATTCCCTTCAAAGTGAGACGGAATACCTCTCCTTTATCCATGTCCTCTAGAACCTGCTGATAACCTGTGACCTCAGCTAATTGTCGGAGTGTTTCATCGGTGACTGAGAGCGAGGCCAAATGAAATTCAGGCTGATTGATGGCGAACAGCTCACCCCCATCGGGGAATACCATCACGTCTAACCCCGTTACCATTTGCCCGCGCCAGTGAAGACCGCCATCCAAGGTTGTAAGAAAAGCAAAAGTTCGGACGCCACTAGGTGGTGTCCCAACTTGCTGAGTGGGATGAGAAAAATAATTGCGACCAAAATAGTATCCGGCCGTAGGGTCAATGACTTGAAACAGTTCTGAGGTAAAATTTCCTTTTGATAGAAGCGCCAGATCAACATCCCAACCGCGATACGCTTCGGCATGGGCATCAAAATTACCAAACCCCTTATGGATCAGCATATAGTTGGGCTGAGCATCGAGGCAAACCGATGATTTTAAGTCATATAACATTTCCGGTGGGCTTTTTTTCGCTTTTTTGATGTGTTGTAGCTAATAATGAGGTATCGTTCCCAGATGATCTTTTACAAGGTCTCAGTAAATTATTCAGCGAACCAACAGATAGACAACAATGAAACCTATACACAAAAGAAACATACGGCGAGCTTTACCGCTTGCTCTTAGTGTCTCAGCGATGCTGCCTTTGTCATCATCGGCAAAAGAGATTATTCATGATGCGGAGTATTACGTGCTTAAAGCGCAGCACGGTGATCAATGGGCTAAACAAGATAAAGAAATTAATGAAAAGCTAGCAGCTCTGCGCAGTAAATTTGGCACTCCTCCGAACATTATTCACATTATGTGGGACGACACCCCCGTTGGTGAAGTCGGGATTCCTGCTCTCCAGCAGTTGAGGGGGTTTACAACACCGAATATTAACAAGCTGGCGGCGGAAGGGATTAATTTTACGCGGATGTATACCGAGCCTTCCTGTACTCAAAGTCGGGCAGCGGTTGTTACAGGTCGCCATTCTGTCAGAAGCGGGATGACTCAAGTTGGTTTTCCTTTCGAATATGGTGGTCTGCGGAAGGACGAAGTTACGATGGCGGAGGTCCTCGGTAATGTTGGCTACGCCACGGCATTCTATGGTAAATGGCACCTCGGGGACATCGAAGAAAGTTATGTCAACAAACAGGGATTTGATGATGCGGTATGGGAGCCCTACAACCAGTTTCCTATTATCTATGGCCCGCAAGCAGAGATCGCCGGAGGAGTATTACCCACAACAGCTGTTCCTGACATTTACCCCGACGACCCCTTTGAAATGGATAAAGATTGGAGGACGATGGGGCATTGCGCAGTACTTCAAGGTAAGAAAGGTGGGCCCGTTCGTGAGCTTGTTCAGCCTGGCGACCTACCTGGGTGGTATAAAAACATGGAGGATAATAAAACGCGAACGTTGTCATTTATTGACAAAAACGTAGCAGCCAAAAAGCCGTTCTACATTGCCTACTGGCCAGAGCTCATCGCCTTCCTCCCCTTCAAAGAAAGAAAAACTCTCTCAGGTGGATTTCTCCAAGAAGGTTTAGCTAGATTTGACCCCTTTGTGGGAGACTTGATGGAACATCTGAAAGCCAAAGGTATTGCAGAAAATACTCTTGTGATTCTTATGGCCGACAATGGTCCCATGACTCACAACGGCCCTCCAGGCATGGTTGAAACACTCTACCGCGGCGGAAAGGGAGACTATCTTGAAGGTGGTATCCGCGTTCCCGCCATGGCCTGGTGGCCAGGAATGATCGAAGCGGGTCAAACCGTTGGGGACATTATCCACGAAACAGACCTTTTCACGACCTTTGCTCGTCTTGCGGGTGCAGAGAAGCATATCCCAACGGACAGGGTGATCGACGGCGTCGACCAGACATCCTTGCTCATCAATGGCAACTCGAACAGCCGGCGCGATTATGTGCACATCTACACAGGTGAGATCTACGCTGCCACGGTCAAGGGGCGCTTCAAGCGGCACTGGGTCGGGGATCTTCCAGGATTGAGTGGAGCGTCGTTTTACGATCTTTATAACGACACCAGGGAGGTTCAACCCAAAATGCTTCCAGGCTTTACCATGAAAGGCATGTTCAATGCCATGAGGGCTCGCCACGAAATCTGGAATGAAAAGTATCCACACTCTTTGGAGGCTCGTGGACATCCATTTACAAATATCGAAAACGCCCGTCCCGAAACGGTGAAAGCATCAAAGGCACGTTTTAATCAGAATGAGGTTCCCTTTGATGTTGAAGAAGTCATGAAACGGACTCGTGAATTAGAAAACTTCGAAGCTAACTGGGGGATTAAATAAACACCTGGAGTCATTCACTATTCATCAGCAACGTCATGGGCACTGGCTTATGGCGTTGTATGTTTTTAGGCTCAGCCATCTCAGACGGAAACGAATCCTTTGCCAGGATTAAAATCAGGCACGAACTGAGGAAAAGAAAACCCGCCTCCTCTATCATGTTTGCTACTATCTGAAATGGCACAAACTGACCTGTGCATTGGAAAAAATTGTTGACTTATACTACTCGAAACAGAAACTGCTTTCTATAAGAAATCATTCTGGTTTTGCATTACTTACAAATACTATGAAAAAAACATCCTACACACTTTATCTTTTCTCTGTAATGCTTTTAGGAGGTGGCAGCCTTTCCGCTGCTAGCACCTATACCTATGACGTTAGTAATGTAGGTCCAGGCAACACGCTTCTCTCCAATGATAACTGGACGGGCGATGATATTGCAAACTGGAAAGTTGGTACATTTAGTGGCGTAGGGGAGTACCTGCGAAACTCGAACGATGGAGACAATACCATCACGCGTCAGAATGATGCTAACTTCTCCTTCACTATCGACGCCTCGACTACCAGTTTTTCCTTGGAAACCCATGGTCGCTTCGGCGTGAATGGATATTTTGAACTTGGGCTCGTGAACAGTTCAGGGTCTCTACTCGTTGGGCTAGGTGCAGATTGGTATCAACAAAACAGGAAATGTATCATTCTTGAGGGGGGGCGTAATTATGAAACAGGAACATCCTATCCCAATAATCTCGACGGAGTTCACGCCATGAAACTTGATGTGGACCTTCTCGCTAACAGCGGTAATGGTTCTGCTGACCTCTATTTTGATGGCAATCTGATTATTGATGATATGGCGCTTACTCTGCCTGACATGACGACAGCGACGGGTTTGCACTTCCGTTCTGGCACGAGATATAATGGCCCAGGAACAATTGTGATCACGACTATTCCTGAGCCATCATCAACGGCACTTCTTGGGATCGGCGGCCTTGCTCTGGCCTTACGTCGTCGCAAGTAATCCTGATTGCCTACAAGAATATTTCCCAGGCCCACGCCCTTCACTGGGAGTGGCTTTTTTTAATAAAGAGGTGTTTATCTGCTCATATTTCCTTCCACCCTCTTTACCTTTCGTCATTTACGTCAACAACCCTAACGAATATAGGGACGAGCCTTTCTTAAGTCGAGTTATGCGCGCTCTCGTCATGACAAACACTCTTTAACCTCGCTCTCCCTTGCCTAGTATCGAGTTCAACTTAAACCCAGAAGGCTGATAGTCCGTCGGCCGGTGTTCCTCCGGGATGGTGATGTCATTGCCATCTCTTACGGCATTGTAGATCGGGGAAAGAATCTCCACCCCAGCCTCGTTAAACGCATCCTGAATTGACTGATGCAGTTGGGAGTAAATCTCCTGGGTTTTGCGCGGATGGCGGGTCAGCACATTCAGTTCGTATGCCACACTGAAGTCCCCGAGGCTTTTTTGCAGGACAAAAGCGTGGGAGCTATCCTCGATATGATCCACTTGTTCAGACGCCTTGATCAGCAACTCGTGCACCTGCCGCCATGGGACATCGTAACCAATCGTCACCTGGATATGGAGCAATACCCCGGTTTCCCTGGCATGGGTGCTGTAATTCACAATGTGGTTGTTCATGATCATCGCATTGGGAATAGAGATCACCACATTTTTCGGCGTCCGGATCCGTGTAACCAGCAAGGATTTTTCTACGATGTCACCAACCGTATCGGCGATCCTCACCCGATCTCCAGTCTGAAACGCCCTCATGTAGGTAATGGCAATCCCGGCGATGATATTGGCCACCGCCGATGTCGAACCCAACGATACCAGCACCCCGATAAAGATTGAAAGCCCCTGCAAAGCCGGCGACCCCGATCCGGGCAAATACGGGAACACCACCACCAAGGCAAAAACAATAATCAGCAGACGAACCAGCACATAAGTGGGATGCGCCCACTCTTGATAAAATCCATTGATTTCAATACTGCCACGGCCAAGCCCGTCAAACACCACCTTGACTACCCGAATGATGAAATGCGCCAACACCGCCACCATCAAAATAAACAACATGCTGGGCAGAAAATTGATCACATCCTGCTGCAGGATCATATACGTCCCACTCACGTAAAGCCATACCCGTTCCGGGATGTGCCGTAGCGAATCAAACTGAGTCAGCACCAGCACCCCGTAAATGGCCATCAACAACAAAAAACAAAACTTCCTCACCAAGCGGGTGATGACTTTTGCCCATTTGGTGATTTCTTCCGCTTGAATAATCTCCTGATTCTGAAACTTGACCGACCGGATGGGCCTCTTGAATATTCGGCCGTGCTCGGTTCCCACCCAGCGGAACAGGCGCCGAACCACCAACCAACAAATAAGGGCTCCCAGCGATGCCAGGAAAATGATCAACGCCCGATCGAAGAACGAGGCATCCATCAGGCCCGAACTCCATTCGGTTACACGGTCGATGTATTCTTTCATAACCAACATTCTATCCACAATTCAAGCCTCAGGTAAAGACACCAATCCGACATCCTCCCCCCCAGAGTAAAAAACACAAAACACCCCATCCCGAATCGCTGTCAGATTACATCCACCACAACCGTATACACCATCGATGAGAACGTTCTACCTCGCCATCCTCGCCTCCGCACTTTGCTATCCACCTCCGAGCGCCGCTGCGGCTCCAAGCTCCCCAAACGAAGAGGCCGCACAAAAATCAGCCAAGGCACTGAAAATCATCAAGGCCTGGCGCGGCGATGCACAGGCAAACCCCTCCGATGCACGCACCCTGCATGTCGTGTACTGGACGCCCTCGGACCACCCGGCCGCTCCCGCCTATCGTGAGCGCCTGAGCCGGACGATGTTTCACATCAGGGATTTTTATGCCCGCGAAATGAAACGACTCGGCTTTGGCCCGCTCAGCATCAATTTGGACACTGAAAAAGACGAACTTCTCAAAATCCACATGGTCACCGGCCTCAAACCCTACGCCGACTACAAACCGAGTGACGGCCAACGAATCCTCAAAGAGTGCGTCCCAAGCTTGGAAAAAGCAGGCATCACTGAAAACAAAGAAACCATACTCATTTTCTGCAACCTCTCCAAATGGGATGCCGAAAAAATGCTCATCGTCCAAGACAGCCCGTACTACGCTCGCGGCACCCACTGCGAAGGCTGTGCCTGGCAAGTCGACAGCCCCATCCTCGACCCCAACGACCTGGATAAAAAACAACCGATGCTGCGCGACCGTCAATACGGTCGGATATCGCTCGGGCGCTATAACTCGATCTTTGTAGGAGGCGTCTGCCACGAACTTGGCCATGCCCTCGGACTCCCCCACAACCGGGAGAGGCAAGATGAACGATCAGCCCACGGAACCGCTTTGATGGGATCGGGCAACCGCACCTACGGTGAAGAACTTCGCGGCGAGGGCAAAGGTTCCTTCCTCACGCTGGCCAACGGCTTGCGACTCGCCACCCACCCGATGTTTTCCGGAGTCACCCGGGAGATGTGGAGCAAAGGAAAAGCCACGCTCACGGACATCGATATTCAAGCAGGAGACCGCTTGCTCAAGGTTAGCGGCAAGGTCAAACACGCCGAGGGGACTCCTCCGGTGTATGCCGTGCTGGCCTACTGCGATCCCGCTGGCCGTAGTAACTACGACGCCACCACGGCCACCGCCATCCCCGACGCCGAAGGGAATTTCACGCTACACTGCACCGACCTTCAAGCCGGCAAATCCGCCTCCCTACGCCTGATCGCCCTCTATGCCAACGGTGACGCCACCTCCCACATCGGAAGCCGGACACCTTACGCGTTCCCCTACCTGGTCGATAAGAACGGCCAAGCCAATCTCGACACCTGGAATCTACTCAGAGAATTCCTTCCCTTACAATCAGCCATTCAACGACGGAACCAAAAGGACATCCACAAGGAACTGACCCTTCTCAGCAAATCCCAGCAGCCGAAGGCCTCGGCCATTGCCAAACGTATGCTCGCTCGCGGTCACCCACATCCATCACCTGAAAAGATCGAGGCCGAAGTTCAAGCCGTCGCCCTGGCCGACACCACACCGGCATCTGCCAAAGTCGGCTATTTCCGGCCCACCTACAACCGCCTTCCCAGACCCGATGCCATCCTGCAATCCGAAAGCCAAATCTTTACCAGCGGCATCTATGCCCATGCGCCGGCCAAACACAGCTATCAACTGGGAGGAAAATGGAAAACGCTGAGCGGTCAATGCGGCATCGCCCAAGGCAATAGCGGAAGCTGTGTCTTTGTCATCAAAGCCGATGGAAAAACGCTCTGGCGCTCAAAAACCGTCAAATCCGGAAGACTCCAAGGCTTCAAAATCGATGTCAGCGGCAAACAAAACCTCGAACTCATCGTCGAAGATGCAGGAGATGGCAATGGTTCAGACTGGGGGCTCTGGCTGGAGCCTCAACTTAAACGATAAACAGAGACTTCACGGTTAAGCTCACGGGCACGTCATCGTTTCCGAGCTTTCCCTGTGATCCAAGGTTTTCAAATCCCGCAGCTATGTCTACATTCACTGCGTGACCAGCACTGATCTTTCCCGCCACCTTTCCTCCTTTTTACCAACCGACCAAGTGTCCACGGCCGAGGACGTCCTGGATGCTCACGCCTCGGATAAGTGGCACGCATCCGCACTGCCGGATGTCGTGGTTTTTGCCCACACCACCGAAGACGTCGCCAAAACCGTCGCTTTTGCCCATCAGCATGGCATCCCGGTCTACACCCGCGCTGCCGGAACCGGCCACATCGCCGGATGTGTCCCCGTTCATGGTGGCATCCTGATCTCGACGGAGCCAATGAACGAAATCCTCGAGATCAGCCCGTCCGACGGCACCGCGGTGGTCCAACCCGGCGTCATCACCGGGGAGCTCCAACAAGCAGTACGCGAGCATGGATGGTATTACCCACCCGACCCCGCATCGCTGAAAGAATGCACCCTCGGAGGCAATGTCGCCACCAATGCAGGAGGCCCACGCTGCCTGAAATACGGTGTCACCAAACAATACATCCTCGGGCTCACCGTGGTCCTCGCCGACGGACAAGTCCTCAAAACCGGAGGCCGCTGCCATAAAAACTCAACCGGCTTCGACCTCACTTCCCTGATGGTTGGCTCCGAAGGCATGCTCGGTATCATCACCGAGATCACGGTCCGCCTGATCCCCCACCCGCAGACCCGTGCCATGCTCGGGGCCTCGTTCCCGGATTTTGCCGCAGCGGCGGCGGCCGTGCAAGCGATCCTGGACGCAGGCACCCTGCCCAGTGCCCTTGAGATCACCGATGGCTTCACCATGAATGCCGCACGCGATTACCTCGGAGCCGACAAGCTGCCACCGGGAGATGCCTACCTCATGATCGAAATCGATGGAAACACAGAGACCGTAGCCCGCGAACTTCCCACGCTGCGTGATTTTCTGCTCGAGCATCAGGCACTTCGCATCGATGAAGCGCCAAATGAAGATGCCTGCGAGCGCATCTGGCAGCTCCGCCGTGATTTTTCCTACTCGCTGAAACACACCGGACTCACCAAACTCAATGAAGACATCGTCGTGCCTCGCTCCAAACTCGTCGCCTTGGTCGAATTTGCCGAACAACTCCAACAAGACACCGGCATCCCGGTCGCCTGTTTTGGCCACGCTGGTGATGGCAACATCCACACCAACATCATGGTCGCCGATTACGATGACCCCGAAATCAAAGCCAAGGCCGATGCCGCTCTGGACCGACTCTTCACCTGGGTGATCGAAAACGACGGCGTCATCAGCGGCGAGCACGGCATCGGACTGGCAAAAAAACCATGGATCACTCAAGCACTCGGAGAAACCTCCATGGAAGTCCACCGCCAAATCAAACAAACCCTCGACCCCAAAAACATCCTGAACCCCGGAAAGTTTCTTGATTGATCAACGAACCAATAGAAACGATCCCCTGATCCCCCACCATCTCATCAACTTCCCCCTTTGAGCCTTAGCCCGAAAATAAAAAACAGGACTCACGCCAAGCCGCAAAGTCGCTAAGCAAGAAAGAACCCATTACCCACAGATACCGATTCTCCTTTGCTTTTTTGGAGCATAACAAATGAACAAAGTTAATCGATTAGCTCAGTAAAACCATCATGAACATAACCAGAAAGGAACTCTCACATGAGGCAAACGAGCTGGCGAAGGTGGCTGTAAACTGCGCCTATGTCCTTCATCGTGAAACCGGCCCTGGACTATTAGAGTCTGTTTATGAAGTGGTTCTATCCAAAATGCTTACCGACAAGGGAATCATCGTTGATAGACAAAAGCCTATACCGATTCAACTCATGGGAGCTACTTTTACTGAGGGCTTTCGAGCCGACCTCCTGCTCAATAACACACTTCTTATTGAACTGAAATCCGTAGAAAAAATCCACCCCTTACACAGCAAGCAAACGCTCACGTATTTAAGGCTTCTGGATCTCCCCCTTGGCTTACTCATTAATTTTGGATCCCCCACACTCAAGGAAGGAACCAAACGCATCGTTAACAACTACTATGAATCCCCTTAACTTAAATACCCTCCTCCCCCTTTGCGTCTTAGCGTCTTTGCGTGACATAATAAAAAACAAACACTCACATCAAGCCGCATAGCCGCCAAGCTAGAAAAAAAGCACCCCACCCTCCGACCAACATCCCTTTGCGCCTTTGCGTGATTCTTCATATCATACCAGTCATGGACGACCTCTTCTCCTTTGCCGAATCTCAGAATACGCCTTCCCCTGAGGCAAGGATTGCCGAACTCTGCACCCAACTCGAGCACCACAACCAGCTCTACTACCAACAGGCCGAGCCGGAAATCAGCGACGCCGAGTACGACGCCTTGATGAGTGAACTCAAAAAGCTGGAGGCCGCTCATCCGGCACTTGCCAGACCCGACTCCCCAAGCCAACGCGTCGGGGGAGCACCACTCGAAGGCTTCACCCAGATCAAACATCTCGTGCCGATGCTCTCCATCGAGGACATCCACGAACTCAAGGACGAGGAACTGATCGAGATCCAACAATCAGAACCGACCGCTACCCGAGCGTATAACCTTCTTGATTGGTTTGACCGCTTTCAGCGATCTTTGGGTCACTCCGATGTAACTCTTACAGTTGAACCCAAAATCGACGGGGTCGCCGTTTCCATCGTCTACCGCAACGGCGTGCTCGACTATGCCGTCACCCGCGGAGACGGCACAACAGGTGACGATATCACGCAGAACATCAAAACCATTCAATCGATCCCACTTCGCCTACCCGAGGGCGCACCCGCCTTGTTTGAAGTCCGGGGTGAGGTGTTCATGCCGAACGAAGGGTTTGCCAAACTCAACCAACAACGGGACGAGGCCGGTGAACCCGCCTTTGTCAACCCACGCAATGCCACCGCAGGCACCTTGAAACAGCTCGATCCAAAACTGGTCGCCAAGCGACCGCTCGATTGCATTTTCCACTCATACGGACATGTGGACCAGGCACCCTACACCACCGTGGCAGAATTCCAGCAAACGCTCGAAGACTACGGCCTGAAGCACACGCATTGGTTCAATAAAGCCCACACGATGGAGGAATTGTTAGGCTCAATTACCAAGCTTGACCATGATCGTCACAGCTTTGCGTATGCCACTGATGGGGCGGTCATCAAAGTCGACAAACTCAGCCTGCATGCAGAACTTGGCGCCACATCCAAACACCCGAAGTGGGCCTGCGCCTTCAAGTTTCTTCCCGAGCAAAAAGAAACCCTACTCAAGAGCATCACGATTCAAGTTGGGCGCACCGGCGTACTCACTCCCGTTGCCGAGCTCGAACCGGTATTTGTTTCCGGCACCACCGTTTCGCGTGCCACTCTACACAACCAAGACGAAATCGACCGCAAAGATGTCCGCATTGGTGACACCGTTGTGATCGAAAAAGCCGGTGAGATCATCCCCGCGGTGGTCAAGGTCATCGGCGGCAAACGTCCAGCCCAAAGTCAGGCGTTTAATCTCTACGATTTCGTCAATGGCCGATGCCCGTCTTGCTCCGGCCCTATCGAACAAGAAGAGGGGTTTGTCGCCTGGCGCTGCACCAACTTCGCCTGCCCAGCCCAAGCCATCACCCGGATCAAACATTTTGCCTCCCGTAAGGCACTCGATATCGATGGGCTCGGAACCGCCGTGGCCGAGAAATTGGTTGAAACCCAATCCGTCACCACCACCCTCGACCTGTTTGATTTGGAACAAAAGGCTCTGGCTGATCTATTGCTGGATCCAGCTCAACTGGAAATGGGAGAAAGCAAACCCCGCCGGCTCGGGGAGAAAAAGGCTCGTCTGATTGTAAACTCACTGGAAAGCGCACGACAAGCCCCCCTATCGAAATGGATTTACGCCATGGGAATCCCCCAGATCGGAGAGTCCGCCGCCAGGGAAATCGCACGTCTCCACAACAATCTCAGCGAAGTCGCTAACAGCCCCATCATCACTACCATCCTCAAGATAAGTAAACTTGAGACGGAACAGAAACTCATCTCCCCTCGCAACAAATCCAACCCGCCTGCCAACGACGCCGAAAAAAAACAACGCCAACAACACTACAACGATCTCAAACAGAAAATCACAAATCACAAATCACAAATCACCAATTATCAGGTCTCACCTGATCTCGGACCCGTCGCGGCCGAACACATCGTTGACTTTTTCCAAAGCGAGGGCGGACAACACGTCTTGGAAAAACTAACAAATCTAAACATCAACCCACGATCAGACAACTACGACCCCGAAAAATCCGCACTGCAAAATAGTGGCTCGGCCATCGCCGGAAAAACCTTTGTCATCACCGGCACACTCTCCGAGCCAAGACCGGCATTCAAAAAACGGATCGAAGCCGCGGGAGGCAAAGTCTCCGGTTCCATCTCAGGAAAAACCGACTACCTGTTAGCCGGTGAGAAGGCTGGCTCAAAACGCAGCAAGGCAGAATCCTTGGGAGTGACCATCCTCGACGAAGAAACGTTCCGAGACATGCTTTAGCATGAAAGTAGGACAGGATTTCATCCTGTCGGCAACCTTGATTCATCATACAGAGCCCCAACCAATTTCCAGAGCTGTCGACAGGTTAAAAACCTGTCCTACTTTCACGATCAATCATTCCACCTAATCCCCAACAATAGCCTCACCATGAACAACGCCTGGATTTGCCTCATCTTTGCCGGCTTCTTTGAAATCGGCTGGCCAGTCGGCTTGAAGTTGGCCCAGTCACCCGGGAAAACCGTCCAAGGGATCATCATCGCCGTCGTGTGTATGGCAATCAGTGGCTGGCTACTGTGGTCGGCCCAAAAAACGATTCCAATGGGAACTGCCTATGCTGTCTGGACGGGACTGGGTGCCGCGGGAACTTTTTTTGTGGGCGTGCTGTTCTATGAAGACCCCACCAGCATGATGCGCTACCTGGGCGTGCTCATGATCATTGGCGGCGTGGTGACGCTCAAGCTGGCTCATTGATCACCCCGCTCTGATTACCCGTTAGGATCCAGCAGCGGGCACTTGGCAGGGAGAACCATGCGGACCGCTCCCGGGACCACCTCGAAACGGATATGGGTCGACTCAATCGGCTCTCCATCTAAATTCACAGGGATGGGCACCTCGGATGATGATTCCAACCATGCAACCTGCCGCCGTTGTACGTATTCGCCATCCACATCGGAATCGAGCAGCTCACGAATCACTTGGGAGACAGCGTCCGCAGGAAAACTTCGGAGAGAGACCACATCGAACAATCCATCATTGATCACGGCCTTGGGCGCGAGCTGTTGGCCTCCACCCGCTTGTCGACCATTGCAAACCGCCCCAATCACCAATTCATGATCCATTTCCACCCCGGGAGCTCTGACTGTTCCAGCGTAGGGAGTGAAGTTCACCGCCTGCACCAAGCCAGATAAGGTATAAGCACCTCCACCCAGGAAGTTTTTCAAGGCAACCGGGGTACTTGTGGTCACCTGCGCCCCGAACCCGGCACTCGCCACATTGATAAAATGACGTTCGTTCGCCCGGGCCGCATCCACTGGCACGGCTGTGCCGGTTTGGGCCAATCGCAGTGCCTGTCCATAGTCCGCCGGAATCGTGCAGGCCGTGGCAAAGTCATTGGCCGTCCCCAAGGGAAGCAGTGCCAACTCCGGCTGTTGATCAGCAGGCAATTGTAAAATGGCATCCACGGCTTCATTCACCGTTCCGTCGCCCCCCCCGGCAATGATTCGCTGACAGCCCTCGGCGGCTGCCTCAGCAACAAGCCGCTGCACATCCCCACCCTCCCAGGTGGGTCGCACCTCCATCTCAGCAAACTCTCTGGCTTGAAAAACGGCATCTCGCACCGGATCGAGCCCGGCTTTTTTACCATTGATGATCAATCGTGTTTTCATATCAGTTTCTATCGGTTATCCAAGTTATCCCCTGCAGGCAATCAACAGACTAATCAGAATGGTCCCAATTGCCAACTCGATTTCCAGCAATTCCAAGCCATGAAGCTCAAGCGTAGACATCCTGACGCCTCCATAGCCAAGGCCTGGTTATAATGACAAAGTCTTCCGCTGAGCTTCCAATTTGCGAGTTGCAATGCCTTCGTGCTTATGGGACAAAGGCGGACGTGAAACGTATCTTCTCTTCCTCACTGATTGTGGCGGGCCTTTCGCTGGCTTTGCTGACTCCCGCCATGGCCGGCGATTCCGTTGCCGAAACCATTCCTCCGACAAGTGATGGCCTCAACGGCAAACAAGAGTGGTTCGGCCCTCCCTACATCCAGTTCGCCCGTAAGAACTCGAATACCGATCTCCCAGGATATGCCGTTGGCAATGCAAACTACCGCCACAATTTCACCACGGATTTCGACAGCCTTCCCGGTGATGTCAGCTCGGATGCCTTCAACCTCTGGCTTCCTTTTGCCGGTGTTAACCACGATGAGTTCCACCTCTTTGGCTTCATCAACTACGGTGCCACCAAATACGACACCAGCGTGCCCAACTTGCTGACCGAAGACACCCTGCACAACTTCTATATGCCCATTGTCTTCATCCACGATGTTTCCGAAAAATGGATCTGGGGAGGCATGGTGATGCCCTCCTATTCCGGGGCTCAAAGTAGCAGTGACAACTTTGCCATTTCCGCTGCTCTCGGCGCAGGGTACAACTACAGCGAAAACCTCGAGCTCTTTGCCGGTGTCTACTACTACCACGGCTTCGGTGAAGAGTATATCATCCCGGGAGCCGCTTTCATCTGGCGCCCCGCACCACGCTGGGAAGCCTACCTGCTGCCTCCCATCGGTGGCATTACCTACAGCGTCAACGATAACTGGCTGGTCAACCTCTACGGCCAATACAGCTCGCCGACCTGGCACGTCAAAGCCGACGATGCAGGACCGGACCGCGATATCAATGTCAGCAGCCTGCGTATCGGTCTTCGTGCGGAATACAACGTGCACAACCAACTGTGGGCCTGGCTCGGTGCCGGTGTCAGCATGGGACAAGAGCTCGACATCGAAAATACCTCGGACAAAACCATCCAGAACAGCGACATCGACATGACTCCCTTCGTTCAGGTCGGTCTCAACTACCGTTTCTAACCCAAGCAGCTCGATATCCATGAAACACCTTGCCCTCATCCCCAGCCTCCTGATAGGCTTACTGCTATGCTCATGTTCCACCGGCATCAACATGCCGTCAGGTACGATCGACTCCTACCAGTCCGCCAATCTGATCAGCCGCAACCCGTATGCCGAGAAATTCGGCTCCGCAGCCAGTCAGGCCCATGTGCGCAAGGTGCATTCCATGATCCAAGGATCTATCAAATCCGAGTTCCAAAGAAATGGTGTCCAATACGGCAAAAAGCAATCCGACCTGGCCGTCGCTTATCTGATTCTGGTTCAGAACCGGGCCATCACCTATCATTACAATGATTACTTTGGTCATGGCCCCAATGCCAATGAGATCGCCAAAACCGCGCATGAACGTGGCGTCATGAAAAAAGAGGTTTCCGACTACCACAACAAAGCCGGCATCCTCATCGATGTGATCGACACCAAAACCAATAAAATTGTCTATCGGAACTTCTACGCGACCGATATCGTCCACATCCCATCCGACAGCATCCGGGCCAATCGCATCCGCCAAGCAGTGCAATCCGCCTTGGCTCCATTTTTTGTCAGAAAGTCATAACCCCGACCTGTCATTGACACGCCTCAGTCTCTGGGGCTAATATGCCTGCCCTCTATTCCATCCCATTCTATCTTCTATGAAAGCAATCCAATACCTCACAGCCCTCACTCTCGCCACCGTCCTCGGAGCCTGCTCTCCAGGTGTGGATCTCCCCAAAGGTACCAGCAAAGGCTACAGTTCGGCCCGACTGATCGCCCACAACCCAGACGCCGAAGTCACTGACGACCCGGTCGCCGTCGCCAAGGAAAAGAAATTCCACAAAAGCTTCCAAAAAGCGCTCAAAAATGAATTCACCGACCATGGAATGAAATACGGGGCCAAGGACGCCGATCTCAAAGTCGCCTACCTCGTGATGATCCAAAACAATGCCATCACCTTCCACTACAACGACTACTTCGGTCAGGGACGCAATGCCGACAAACTTGCCGATTTCGCCCATCAGAAGGGCGCCATCGAAAGCAAACGCGACGAGTTTTTTGAGCGGGTCATCCTTGTCGTCGATGTCATCGACACCAAAACCAACGAGCTCGTCTTTCGCAACCACTACGCCAAGGACATCGTCGATGTTCCAAGCGATGCCCAGCGCACTCAGCGGATCAATGCCGCAATCAAAGAAACACTCGCTCCCTTCTTCGTCAAAGAGTAGCCACGATCTTCTCTAAACCGACTTATCCATCGACCGCCCATTACTCAATATCATGAAACCACTCTCTATTTTCGGTGCAGCCGCGCTCGCTTTTGCGCTTAGCGCCTGCTCGCCTAGCGTCGACATGCCCAAGGGCACCAGCAAAGGCTACGAATCCGCCCGCCTGGTCAAACGCAACCCCAATTCCTCCATCACGCTGACTTCAAGGGAAAAACAAGCGCACCAATTGATCCAAAATGCCATCAAAGGTCAGTTCACCAGCAATGGAAAAAGCTACGGTCAGGCGAATGCCGACCTCATTGTCGGCTACATGGTCATCGTTCAGGACAGCGCCAGCACCACATCCTACAATGAATACTTCGGCTTTGGCCGCGATGCCGAAGGCATCACCGATGCCGCCCACATGAAAGGGGTCATCGAAGGTGTCCGCCCCGATTTCTTTGAGCGTGCCGGCCTGCTGGTCGATGTCATCGATGCCAAAACCAATAAACTGGTCTACCGCAATATCTACGTCGGTGACGTGGTTAAGGGGTCATCGGGTTCTGCTCGAACCCAGCGTATCAATCAGGCCGTTGCCCAGGCACTGGCACCCTTTTTTGCGAAATAAAAGCGCGCATAGTATCATTCAACCATCAACGCGGTCGGGGATCACCTCGTCCGCGTTTTTTTGTGAAGCCCACACACGCGACTCTTCGCTTCCTCAAGGGCGCCGCCGCCCGTGGGAACTGCCTCGGTGACGCCGACCTTCATCTATTTTGCCATCGGCATCCCTGTCCTCACCCCAGGGCATCTTGTCCTCATAGCGGACCCCTTCCCGCCTTCCCTGGCTAACATGATCCGCATATTGTTTCCGTTTCTCCGATTCCGCAAAACGTCCATTGGCTTCGTTCAGCACCTTACGGATCTCGACTGGTGAAGCATCCAGTGGCAGCTCGGCCATCACACGCCCGTCCTGCCCAAAAGCCCCGGAGCGAACAACAAAGATACCGGACTTTTCCTTCTCTCCTTCAATCACATTCGCCCACTCCAGATCTTCCTTATCGGCAAAATCAAGATGGTATCGACCAAGCACATCAGGATGGTTCATCACCTTGCGCATCGATACGGTTAGAATCTTACGTTTGCGCTCCGGAGCCACCACAAATACAAGCAACCGCTGGTCCCCGGAGGCCACATTCAAAGCCTGCTTAAAACTGTGAAAATCCTGAACCTCCGCATCCAAAGTCGAACCACGTTCCGGGTACTGCACCGCTATCTTGTTCATCTGCCGAATGACATCGGCATTCTGTTGCTCGGGAGAACTCCGTCCCAACCCAAAACCTTGCCTCGGACTGCGCCCCGTTCCCGAAAGGCGAGTCTTTCCATCCGGCGCAAAAATACAAAAGGCCGTATTTTCAAAACGCCCATTCAGCAGGCTGCGTACCATGTCTTGGTGCCGCTTGCTTTCAAACGACTCCAGACGGACACAAACAAACTTCCGTGAAGCTTCAACAAAGGCTTTCGTTGCGAACAAACTGTTCTGCGTCTTGGCGTAACCGGGTCAAAACACACCGGACACGCCATTGCACTGTGCTGCCGCTGCCATAAAGAAGATAGGCCGCTGACTTCGTTGTGCCTCGACCTTTGCCGTTTCCCATGTGGTGTACCACATTACACCGGGGTCTCCAACCGGCTGAGGACTGGCTCCGATATCCATCGGCCTCGGCCCCTGGGCATCAAGTGCCATCGGGGACAAAACCACAAGCTGAGTGATCATTGAAAGAACAAGGGGGATTTTCATGATACCCATTCAACCCCCACCGCTACGGAAAGTTGCGGATACGAAGCCCCCCCCGCCAGCCATCACACTAGATTCATGACACCTTACGCTTTTCGTAATACCGCACCGCCGCTTCTTTTTGACGCGGTGAACTGAAATGATCAACCCGCTTCAAATAGCCAATGATCCGGGTGGCATAACAAAGATTCGTCGAGGCACATGAGGGGCACTTCACCACCGTCTCCTTTGCGATATAACCACAATCGTCACAAATCGTGCTGCGCACATTGATACACCAATAGTTACAGCCTAACTTCGCCGCGACATCAATCAACTTCATACAGGCGTCCTGGTTCGGGTGTTCGTGAAGATTAAGGTGAAGCGCACTACCTCCATCCAGATAATCCACCACCTGGCGACCATGCAACACCATCTTGTCGAGAATACTCGCGTGTTCATCTTCCACCCGGTAAAAATAGCTGTTGTAACAATCGCGAGGAACTTCCAAACCATCAGCCCGATCCCAGTCCGCGTTCCTCACCCCCAACGTTTCCGCCGGAATCATCTCGGTATTGAATCGACACCCATACTGCTCCGAGGCCTCACGGTTCAGTCGGTAAATCGTGCCCAACTGCTGCTGTAGGTAATCAATGTAACCGGACTGATTCTCCGGCCCCAAGCCAAGGTATTCAGCCGATTCTAACAACCCATTCACTCCAATCGTCAGGAATTGTTTTTCCATGCTGATAAACCCGGCGTCATACACGGGTAGCATCCCGTTCTGCAACATCTCCTCAAGCAAGGTGCGATAAGCCACTTGGTAGCGATGAATTTTTTCTATCTGTTCTTTGAGATCACTTCCGTTCTGAACCAAGCGGTTCATATTCAGGGTGATCACATTGAGTGACCCGGTACTGACCCCTCCGGCCCCTAGGCTGTAAGAAAACGAAGTATCGGTGATCTCGTTACGCAGTCGGCAGCAGGAGGCGAGGCTGTCCGCACTCTCCGACTGATAGATAAAAAAGCTATTCCCATCACTCATCTGCCGGGCCAGCATCGCGGAAAACTCACGATCCTTCGCTTGTTCGTTTTCATTTAAGATCGCCGCCGTCACAACGGGGAAGGTCAGAACTGACCTCGTTCGTTCATGGTTGAACCAGGACAAAAAATGCTCCTGAAGCACCTGCAAGCGTGCGTAATCCGGCACATCCCCATTGGGGAATACAAAATCTCCAAATAATGATTCAAAGTAATACTGGTCATACACGGAGATATTCCAAAACACACTCTGGTAGCCGCGGCAAGCCGCCGGCTGATTGATCGAATAGACCACATGCTGGAAATAGCCGTCGATCCGCTCACGATGCGTTTCAAGATAAGCATCACCAAACTCACGCGCTGCAAAGTGATCGAAGTACAATAAAAACTCAACCGTTGCCAAGGCCCCGGCAAACTGGCTTGAGACCGCAAACACCAGGTTAATAAAACTTCCACAAAAACTCTCCAGATGCTGAGGAGCCTTCGACTCCCCACCGAGCTTTGTCAGGCCATCCATCAGAAATGGATAAAGCGTAATCGATGCACAGTACGGTTTGATACTGGTTTCATCGTGCGCATAGATTTCACGAGCATCCAGCTGCCTCACATACTCATCCGCCAGATCCTGTCCAAACATCGAGGCAATCTTTTCCTGCAGCATCCCGCGGTTAATCTGCCGAAAATAATCTTTGAACAATTCATTCTCTAAGGTCGCAATATTCTTGTGCGTCACATTGGCATTCGGGTCATGCTCCGAACCGTCCGCCGCATTACCTGCTTCGATGTATTGATTAAAAAATTGTTGTTTCTCCTGTAATTGCTTGCTGCTGAGTGCACTCATTTCCTGTGATTGGTTGCTTGTTCATTCTTTCTAACTAGCGAGTCGCATTCGCTCGCTTGCGGGTTTTGTTTCCAGGAAATGGTGGTTCAAACACTGCCCGGTTCGTAAATCAATCAATCGCTGGTTCGTATCCTCAGAATCCAGCCCCCCTCTCTCCGCGATCCACGGCCCCAATTTGACGTAATCTAACATAATAGCCAATTCGTCCTCTACCTGGTCGCGCCCGGTGTAGAGAGCCGTTAGTAATCCACGCTCCCTAATCACACGTAAATGAGCCATCAGAGTGTCCTTTTCCCACTCGCCGCCATAAAACAACACACAGCTGATCATCCCTTGGTAACGATCCAAAAAACCGGTTAAAACCCGCTCATCCAGAGGCTCTCCATAGGACGGGTTCCAGGTAAAGGGACTGTGACATCCCGGACACCTTACAGGACAACCCGAGATCGAAAGAGCCAGGGATATTTCTCCCGGAATTTCCTGCATTACAACCTGTGGATAACTAAAGTTCATCGCTTTTTTGTCATTATTCCGACCCAGCCCAGCCTGCAGCTTTGCCTGATCCCGTGCTGTTCACTATGCCTTAATTAGCATGGTCACATCAAGATGATTTTTCTATATGAAGTATGTCTATATTTAAAATATACCACATGTTGTATATATTTAAGTTCTGCGGAAATAGAGCAAAGCTTGACCTAATCCCCTGATTTTCGAGCCCATACACCTTCCACACCCTCGAAATCAGCCACCTTGTTCCATCCGCCCCTTCCTAAATATGGGGGTGAATTTTTTTATCCTGTTTTGTTAGAAAGCAATCATTCTATCACCCTTTCCGATATGCTTTTGCTGCATCGGGTCACCCTGCCGAACAGAAATCAGGTCACTGAAAAGCATTGCCAAAACCAGACAAGCTCACTATGGCTGCCAGCAACGGATGCGCTCTGGCGCTGATCCTTTTTTTGTTATGAATGCGATCGACTCTTTCGTTTCGGGCCTGTTTGACTACCCCCTGATGCATCACCCTGTGTTTGTTCTCTTCAGCGTGATTGCGATTGGCCTGATTCTTGGCCGCATCTCCCTGTATGGCGTCAGTCTGGGAAGTGCTGCGGTGATGTTTGTCGCTCTGATCTACGGTCATTACGATGTGGAAATCAGCCAGACGGTCACCAGTGTCGGTTTGGTTTTGTTTGTTTATTGTGTGGGGATTGGTGCCGGTTCCCGCTTTTTCAGCACCTTGAAGCAGACCGGGGTTCAGCTAGCCATCATCTCCTGTGCCGTGGTCTTTGCCGGAGGGGTCTCAGCAGCCTTGGCGGCAACGGTCTTTGGCATTTCACCCAGCGTGGCTGCCGGCATCTTTGCCGGAGCCCTGACCAGCACCCCGGGCCTGGCAGCGGCCCAAGAACACTTCACAGCCGGCGCAGATCAAAGTCTCGTCTCAGCCGGCTACGCCATCGCCTACCCATTCGGCGTGGTGGGCACGGTTCTCTTCGTCCAGATGTGGCCTCGACTCCGGAAAAAGGACCTGCAAAAAATTGGTGAGAAGGTCGATGCCGAACAATCCCAGGCAAAAAAAATCGTCCCCGTGCTCGTCAAAATGACCAACCCAAAGTTTGTTGATCGCCCGATTGACCAATTACGCATCCTCGACCACCTGCACTGCCGGATCACCCGGATCATGAAAGACGGTGTGCTCGTCCCCATCGAACACGGAGCCACACTGCAGCTCGGCCAATTACTCTGGGTGGTGGGACGCGAGGACGACATCGAAGCCATGCTCGATGCCCTCGGTGAACGTGAGGAAGCACCCGTCATTATCAACTCTGACATGGAACGCCGCACCCTGGTGGTCACCAACCGCGCCTTCGCCAATAAGTCCCTCTCCCAACTCCGGCTCCTGCGCGACCACGGAGTCTCGGTCTCCCGCATCCGAAGATACGAATACGAACTCATCCCCAACGAAAACACCGAACTCAGCATCGGTGACCAGCTGGTCACAGTGGGCAACACCGAGAACCTCGAAAAATTTTCCAAAACGGTTGGCCACCGCCCTTCGATCATCGACGCCACCGACCTGCTTTCCCTGACTCTTGGCATCGCCATCGGTGTGCTCGTCGGCATGATTCCATTAGGAGGCTTCAAGCTCGGCCTCGCAGGTGGCCCGCTGCTGGTATCCCTCCTGCTCGGCCACTTCGGTCGGATTGGAGCGGTTGCCGGATATGTCCCGCGCCCCACCCGCTTGCTGCTACGTGAACTCGGACTTTGCCTCTTCCTCGCAGGTGCCGGGATCAAAGGCGGAGCCAGCTTCGTCGATACCCTGCAAGCCCAGGGCGGCGGCATCTTTGTGGTCGGCGTGATTGCCACTCTAGCCCCCATCGTCGTCGGTTACTTCATTGCGACCGCGGTCTATAAGTTCAATATCCTGACTTCACTTGGTGGCGTCTGCGGAGCGATGACCTCGACCCCGGCGCTGGGTGCGATCTCCTCGAAGACCGACTCCCAGGCACCCATCGTGAGCTACGCCAGTGCCTACCCCGCAGCGCTACTGCTGATGGTGGTGGGAGTCAACCTCCTGCTCGCCATTATGAGCAGCCTCAGTTAGACTCCACGATAAGCACCCATTTTCGCCCTTTTATTTCCCCTTAGCGTCGTTGTCCCTCTCAGGTTTGGAGAGGGAAAACATCCAACGATAAAGCTCTTCCTTGCCGTAGACCAATCGTCTGGCATTGTGCCCCTCCTCGGGAAAAACCTTTAACCTTGCCTGCTTGCCACCCGCTTTTTGTATGGCTGCGATCAGGCGTTGAGATCGCTCGGCTGGCACCACCCGGTCCTGCGCCCCTACAAAGGCAAAGACCGGCACCTTGGCGAGATTCACCACCCAGTTGTCGAGCTCCGGGCTCACATCCTTTGGTCCCTTGCGACCAATCCCTCCGGAAACGGGAGCCACCGCGGCAAAGAGCTCCGGATGATGGGCCGCCCAAACCCAGCAGCCGTATCCTCCCATACTGTTGCCCGTTAGATAAACACGCTTTTCGTCAAAGGACAGACTGGTTTTCAAGTCAGCCAAAAACACATTGAGATCCTCCGGGGTCCATGTCGATGATTCTCCGTTTACCCTTTTTGACAGACACTGGGGAGCGACCACCACACAGGGAGATGAAACGTATCGCTGCACTCCCCGGCACAGTGGCGCCACCTGGCGCTGAATTTTGTTAATCTCATCGCCACGTCCACCGCTGCCGTGCAAGTAAATCAACAGTGCCGGCTTTTCCTTCGCATCATGCTGCAAACGAAGACAGACATATTCGGGATTTAAAAACGACGTCTTCGCTTGAGCCGCATCACTCATCCGGCGCAGATCCTTCCATTTCCCTTGCTCCGAGCCCTCCTCATCGGCATCTACCGGAGTCAGAACGGACAATATCATCAGCAGGAGCCCCAAACCCCATCCCCCCTGCTTCTTTCTTTGATACCTTTCTTCCATTTGATTATCACGACTCAAACCAACAACGTCTCCAAGAGCAACGATAAAAATAAGACCCTTTCTTCTGAATATCTTTCTTCTCGACGCCGTCCAAGCTGCCACCTAACGTGAAACAGCCTATGAATACCATCCGATCCTCCCATGTTCTATCCAGCCTGGTTGCCGGCGCCACCCTGATGATGGCTCCCGGCCTACATGCCCAAGAATCCTTCGACCCCACAGGTAAAGAAGCCGAGGCCACCCTACCCCACCTGATCCGCACCCAGGTCGAGTATATCGAAATGTCACTCGAGCAAATGACCGCACTCCTGGCCGACCCCGCAGCCACCAAAACCGACACCATCCTGCGGCAACGCATCAACGAACTGATCAAACAAGAAAAGGCTGAAATCATCGATACCCAGATGGTCATCTCCCGTAGCGGGGAGAAATCAACCAGTGAGTCGATCCGCGAATTTATCTACCCGACCGAATACGAACCACCGGAGCTTCCCAACAAAATCCACCTCCATACCCAGGATGGTAAAACCGAGATTCCGAACAAGGAGCTCGCCACCGGCCCCACGCCGACCGCCTTCGAAACCCGCAACCTTGGCTCTACCCTGGAGGTCGAACCCACACTCTCAGAAAACAAGCAGTACGTGGATCTCCGTTTCGCTCCCGAACTTGTCTACCATGTTGAAAACGTCAAATGGGCGACATGGAAAGACAAACACGGCGAAGCCGATATCCAGATGCCTATCATGTATACGCTCCGAGTGAACACGGCCGTCTCTGTGTATAACCACCGACCTTGTCTGGTCGCGGCCCTTTCACCCAAAGATGACAAGGGGATCACCGACCGCTCACGCAAGGTGCTTGTGTTCGTCCGATGCGATGTGGTTCCTGTCGGGCGATAACTCATCCCCACACCTACGTGATGAAGACGCTGGTCTGCATCCACTGCCTGATTCTCGCCATGGCTTCTCTGGCAGCAGAGGAGCCAAGCCCGCGTCCCAACATCCGGGTGCAAACCCAGATGATTGAAATGTCGCTGGAAAGCTTCGTCGAGCTGTCCAACAGCCCGGTGGCCATGTCACCACATGCTATCGCGCAAAGGTTCATCCACGAGAACAAGGCCAAGCTCATCGATAGTAATCTGGTCATCTGCCAGCATGAGCAAGATGCACGTCTCCAATCGTTCAAAGAATTGATTTATCCTTCCGAGCTTACGGGTTCAGGCATTAGTGGGTCCTTCACTGACGAGGATCATAAAAAGCTCGAAGCCTCTATGAGAACACTCAACGCGCGATTCATCCTTCCCAGCTTTGAGTCCAGAGAGGTCGGGGAGTTCTTGGAAATAGAAGCATCCATCAAAGACGATCGCATCCTCTTACGGTTCGCCGGAGATTCCGTCACCAACCCCGAATACCTCTGCTTACTCGAACAACATGATCAACACGGCTGGGCCCGAGTGGGCTTTCCCATTTTTGAAACCAGGCGCGCATACTCCACGCTCCATCTGGCAAACAACCGGTTCACATGGATCAACCATTTTACTTCCCTCGACAGCTCTGGAAAACCAGACCCAAACAACAAGCTCCTACTCTTTGTCAAAGCCGAGCTCATTCACCCCAGCGCTCCCTGAGTCACCACCGAACAAACAAAGCAAGCACCCCTCCAATGAAAGCACTTTTTCTCAGCCCACTCTTGTTCGTCGCCTTTCTCAGTGGTGGGGCCAAGGCAAGTGAGAAAGATCGTAGCGGCCCCAGACACGTCCGCATCCAGACGATGCTGATTGAAATCCCACTGACAATCCACACCGAACTGTTCGACTCACCACTGGCACTCCCCACCTTCGATGCAGCTTGGCAGCTCGTTGAACAAAAAAAGGCCAAGCTGATCAACAGCGATGTACTTATTTGTCGCAGCGGAGAAAAGGCAACACATGAATCCTACACCGAGTGGATCTATCCAACCGAATATGCACCACCTTGTCTCCCGTGTGCTCCCGGAGGCAGCAAGCATTTCAAACAAAAAACCAATTGGATTCGACCCGACCTAACCACACCCACCGCCTTTGAAACCCGCAACGTCGGAAACACCCTGGAAATGGAACCGACCATTGGTGAAGGAATCATCGATATCCGACTTGCGGCGGAATATATCAACCTGAGCGCCTGGCACCAATGGTTTAACTGGAAAGATCAATGGGGAGAAGCTGGCATCCGCTTCCCTGATTTTTACACCCGGCGCGTCAACCTGGCGACCTCTGTCGTTCGTGACCGTTACGGCTACCTCACCAGCTTCACTCCCTATGACGCTACAGGTCGCCGCGACCCCAGCCGTAAACAACTCTTCTTTATCAAAGCAACTCCCGTCTTCGTTTCCCCATGAAATTCATCTTCACCCTTATTCTTCTCGGACTCACCCCCCTCCTGCAGGCTGCCCTGCCCACGATGTGGGTGAAGGATAAAGGAGGTCGAGTTCCGTTAAAAATCGATCACATCCACGCTGAAGTCCGCGTGGTTCAGGACCTGGCGGAAACGACGCTGACACTCCGATTCCGCAACGAGACCAAGCGCATGCAGGAGGGAGAATTTGTGCTTCCCCTTCCGGAAGGGGCCACGGTTTCTGGCTATGCCTTGGAAATCAATGGCGAGTTACGCAACGGCGTCGCCGTAGAAAAACTTCAGGCACGCCACGCCTACGAATCCATCAAACGCCAGATGATCGACCCCGGCCTCGTCGAACGTGAAGCCAACAACACCTACCGCACCAAGGTCTTTCCCATCCCAGCCGAAGGAACCAAACGTGTCCGAATTTCCTACACCGAAACCCTCCGGGAACATGACAAGCAACTGCTTTACACGCTGCCAACCCAAACCCCGGGAGCCGTCGATACCTTCATCTGCGACGTTCACTTCGAACAATCGAAAACACCTCAAATCGACACCCCATCTCTGGAATTTGAAACCATCAGCGACACGCACCTCCAAGCCAAAGCCGAGCACATCACCCTGAAGGATCCCATCAAGATCCAATGCCCACAGGATCAATCCAGTGTTGTGATCACCGGCGAATATGACGACCAAACCTACCTCTACTTGCGCTATAAACCCATGGATGACATTCGGGACATGCCGCGCAAAGCCGTGCAACACATCCATCTCATCTGGGATGCCTCGGACTCGCGTCGCACTCAGAACCATCAGGCTGAACTGGCTCTGCTGGATGCCTATTTCCAAAAGTTGGCAGAACAAGGCCCCGTCAAGGTCAGCCTGCAATTCCTCCGCAACCGACTGATCGACGCCGGTAGCTTCACCATTCAAGACGGCCAATGGAAAACCCTGCGCGACACCTTGGAAAAAACATTCTACGACGGCTCAACCCATCGTAACGCCTTCGCCGAACATCAACCAGCAGCCGAGCTCACGATGGTTTTTACCGATGTCAATCGCTCCAAGCAAGCCCTGCCGCTGCAAGTCAAGGTCCAGCCTAACACCTTTATCTTCCACTGTGGTCAAGGGCATACTTTTTCCTCATCCGAACTCAGCGAAGGTGTCACAAACATCCAGCTGGAGGAAAAACCACATCGTGGCAACATCAACAAAGCGCTGCACCAACTCACCCATACCGCCTTTAAGATCGAATCCATCGAGCTCGAGGGGTCCCAGCTCATCGCCTGCCTTCGGAGCATGCAGCAGTCACAGGCATTGGTCGGCACCATCCCGGGCAAGCCGACCAAACAAATCAAGATCATCTGGAAAAACGGCAACGGACAAACCATCGAACAACCACTATCCACCACCGTCGTCAGAGACATCTCTCAGGGAGACGTGACCCTACAAAACGCCCACATGCTCGAGCGGCTCTTCGCACAAGAACGTCTGAACCAACTGGAACGCACACTCAGCCGTCCCGTGGACATCATCAAGCACTGCCGCCGATACGGGCTCGTCAGCGATCACACCTCACTCATCGTTTTGGAACGATTCGAAGACTACGTCCGCTACAATATCCCGCCACCGGAACCCGCGCTTCGCAAAAAATGGGAAACCCAACGCCAACAATTTGAGCAGCAGAAAACAAAAACCACCTCCCAGACCGACGGCTTACCAACCCGACTGCACCGCGCATGGCAACTCCATCTGCAGTGGCACCTACGCACCTTCCCCTGGCGCTCCAAGGTACTGCAAAACCACCTCAGACAGAGCTCTCTCTGGCTCGATGCCTGCAAGTCTCTGTTCCAGCCGGAAGACCTCGACTCCCACAGCCACGGCATCATCGAAACCTGGCATCAACAAACCTTCCGCTTCATCCGCAATGCGCACCAGATCCGGGACAATGCCAGCCACCAACAGTGGAAACGCCAACAAGACCAACTGATCCGTGAGTGGGCCAAGTTTCCAACACTTGAGGTCAAACGAAAACCCGGTCAAGCACTCGCCGTTTCCATCCGCGGTCTGGTCCAACATCCTGACACCTACCGCCTGTCTGGCAAACTCACACTGAAACAAGCCATCACCCGGGCCGGCGGACTACACCCGGCAGGCAACCTGCAGTACATCAGCCTTTACCGTAATGCCCACGCCACCACCTACAACCTACTCAGCCAGCACTACCAGGATATCCCCCTGCAGCCAGGCGATATGGTTGTCGCCTCCCCGATCCCCTGGGAGCATTACTCCGACGATCCCTTTGGCGCCTTCAGCCCGCAACCCGCCCGTGACCCATCCCGGGCACCCGCGATCTCCCACACCCCGAAGGTGAGCGGCGACGATTTCGATGGTAGCTCAGACGACGGAAGTTCAGATGACCCCTTTGGCGGAGGCGATCACCGTAAAAAATACAGCCCTACCAAAGGAGACATTCGAATCCTACCACCACTCGCACCCGCATTTGATAAAAAACGACTGCTCGCTTTCGAACGCGCACTCAAACAAAAAACGAACGAGCAACAAGCATACGATTCCTGGAAAAAGCTTAAACAAAAGCACGCGCTTCCGGCACCCATCTATCTCGAGGCCGCCCGCATCCTTGCACGTAACCAACATCAGGAACTCGCGATCCAAGTGCTCTCCAACCTCCGTGAACACCCGAACGAAGCTGCAGAAAACCCACGCGCATGGGCCTACCTGCTCGGAGCAATCGGCAGATTCGATCTCGCACTCCCGATCTTGCGCCAACTTCAACAGTCGCACCCCGACACCATTCAGAACCAGCTCGACCTGATCCGCTACCGACAAAAAGTCCAGCCGGACAGACCCGCTGCATTCTGGGCCAAGCAATACCACGAGCTGGTGACATCCCTCCCTGCTTCCAATCGAACAAGCGATGCAAAAGTCCTCGCACTGGCACTCATCGAACGCAACGCCTACCTCAAGCGACCATTGCCAGAACCCGCACCCGATTACTCCAACAACCTGAGCAGCGACCTGCGAATCGTCGTTTACCCCAGCAACCCAGAAGCCAAACTACAAGTCAAAGTGAAGGAGCCTGTCGATGACCACACCAGCCGATGGCACGACTCGATCCAGGGCGGCCGACTTCACTACGCCTCCAGCATCCAGGAGTATCGACTGAGGCACGCGATGCCCGGTAAGTATCAGCTCAGCTGCACCAGCAGACAGCCACTCACCCTGCAAATCGCCATTTACACCCACTGGGGAAAACCCAATCAAGCATGCCACTGGACAACGGTTACTTTAAACGAATCCAGCTCTTGGACGCCTGTCGCTGAGTGTGATCTAAGCTACGATGAAGAAGAAAAATAATCTCACCGCAAGCGCACCCTATTCCACTTTCACCCGGACAAAACGACGCCCCATTTCGGGCACCGCATCCAGGGTTTCGACCAAGACTTGTTGAAACTCAAATCCTAACAACGGATGAGAGACAGCGGAAACTTCCTGAAAGGGCAACAACCAGGAAACCAAATCATCTGAAACTTCGATGGAATATTGCAAGTCATGCGATCCAGGTTTCCGGCGGTTGTATTGAACTTCCAAACGTCCGCTTATCTCATTATAAACAGCCGTCGGCTCAGAGGTCGGAGCATCCGCCTGGTGGGGGTTGCCCCCAAACCCGTATTCCTGCAGAAGATCGACCCCATCACCGTCACGATCATCCGACCACGATGGAACCACTGAACCAAAGTGGCGGTATAACCAAAGCGAGGACACTTGTTCATCCGCCGCTGCCAGGTCTGCCATTTCTGCCGATGACTTTGCTCCCGCAAAGACACGCAGTTCGTCAATGTCACCCTTGAAGTTATAGCTTGTTGCATGGTTCGATGCGCCAATCACGGCCACACCTCCCGGATCGGTATTCATCACCTCGGAGCTCGATCCTGAAACCACCTCCTGCACGCCATCCACGTACAGCTTGCACTCATTCACATCCGTGCTGCTGTTCCCATTAAAATCATCCACCACCACAGCCACATGGTGCCACTGACCGTCATTGATGTTAGTCGATCCAACGATATAGCCACCTTGCACCTCAAGGCGCAGTTTCTGAGTCGTTGTCCCGTCCAGTCGAAAACTGAAACGTTTACCGTTCGTGTTCACGCCGTAGCCAAAAATCACCTGGTTTTCTACCCCGGATGTAGCGGACACCCTGATCCAGGCCGCAACCGTCCGGGGACTGTCACCTGTGGGCAAAACCACCCCTGAGAGGTTCACCTGATCGTCCACTCCGTCCAAGGACAATGCGTAGCCATGTTTGCCTTCAATATGAACCGCCTCACTGTCAGCCACACCGCTATGCGTGCCCACCACCTTACCTCCGGCTTCGCTCACCGTGTTGCCAGTGGTTTCGTTCAATGGGAACCAAAGGTCGGCAGATGGCACACAAACATCCACCGTCACGGTGGACTCCGCAAGATACTGCCCATCCGTGATGGTGTAACGGAATGTCACTTGGCCATATTTTCCAGCCTCTGGAGTGTAGATAATCTGATCGCCGTTGATCGCAGCCGAGCCAATGGGCGGAGACGAAACCGACTGGATCTGAAGGGTTGAAGGTTGTCCGTCATCGTAATCATTCTGCAACACAGAAATGGCAACAGGAGATACGCCGTCGGCACTGGCATGATCCGGCACGGCCGTCGGTTCGGGCGCGGGAGTCCCCGCGCGATAGAGCGCATTGAGCGGCACATCCTGCAGGCTGACGCCAGGCCCTGAATAACGTAAGCTGATATCATGGCTACCGCTGCGATGTTTATAGAGCACCCGGATTGGATGAATGCCAGCTTTCAAACGCATCGAGCCATTGCGTTCCGTTCCGTCATGATTAAAATCATCATCAATGACGTGTGCATCGTGCACCCAAAGCATCCCTCCGGAACCATTGTCAGCGACCGTGGTATCCGTGGTCATACGGAACGTGTATTCCCCATCCGTTGGCACTTGCAGATAACCAGTGAATTCAATCACCACATTGTCATCCTGTGTGCGCACAGTGAGATCCAAGCCGCTGCAATCACCACTCGCCACTGGAGTCAACCCTGCTGTTTCAGGTACCCACGGCCAGATTCCGGTGAACACCTTGTAATTCATCCCCTGCACCACCGGAGTGACCACACCCGGTGCATACTCCCCGGAGAGGTAGGAACGATTGTAGTCACCATCTAGCCGAACCTGAAGCACCCTATCCTTCATCTTCTGCTGCAAGGTCGGCTTGCCTGCCGCCAGGTTTGTTCCCTCATCGGAGTCGGCATCCACATCATAGATTTGAAAGTCCTGGCTATGACTCGAAACATTCGTCCGGACCCCTTTGTAGCGTTTACCATCCGTATCATCCATGAAGATGGTCTGCATCTGCCCCCGGGTCGCTCCTCCGTGGTTCGGGAAATCGGTATAATTGGGTGTGCTTCCCCCCACGTTGTATTCAAAATAGAGATAGCCTTTATCTTTTTGATCCCCCGTTCCCGTCAGTTCGGGAAGCAGGGAAACACCAGTGGTCCAGGCCGGGGGAGTCAGCCCGGCGGCATCCACCACGGTGGGCATCCAATCCCAGAAGGCAGACGGACGAAGCGAATTACGTCCAGGTGTCGACGGGTTATTGTCACCGATGCTTCCCGGCCACCAGGCGAAAGTCGGCACTCGGATCCCCCCCTCCCAGTGGTCCCGCTTGATACCTTCGAGTTCTCCATAGGAATCAAAATTCCTCGGGTTGTGGGCAACGCTACCACCCGACCCCGACTCATTGTGTGTTCCGTTGTCCGAGGTGAAAATCACCAGCGTGTTGTCATCGATGTTCAGGTCCCGGAGTGTTTGCAGGATATCGCCCATACAGGTGTCAATCCTCCGCACCATGGTCGCATGCCGGGCAGCCGCATTCGACAAAGCACTGTAATCCGGGTGGATCCAGCTGTCATTGGTTCCCGAGTTTGTATTCAAAGGCCAACTCAATCCTCCGCTCGTTCCAGAGCCAGCCGGATACGCCTGGGTGGGAACCTGGAGTTGGGCATGAGGAGCATCATAGGCGAGATAAATAAAAAACGGAGTTCCTGCATGGTTGGTCGTGCGGTCCTGAATGATACTCTTCACCTTGGCGGTCCACAGATCAGTGGTGTAGGCGTGGTCCAGTCCACTGGTGACAGGAGAACTCTGCTCCACCACGGTCCCACCATTACCAGGGTAGTGCTGATGACCATGGATGTGGCGGGTATACCCATAAAAATAGTCAAACCCTCGATTGTTTGGCCTGGCCTCATCCGTTGGCGAGGTTCCCCCGACCCCCCATTTTCCTACACAAGCGGTATAATAGCCGCCGGATTGCATCACCGTGCCCAGAGTATGGTTATCATCGATCCGTTTATCAAAAGAGTTATCTCGGATGTTGGCATGCCCTTGGTCCCGGCCCTGGAGTAGCGATCCGCGAGCGGGGGCACAGACCGGAGCACTGGTGTAGTGCCGTGTGAGTTTCGCCCCCTCAGCAATCATACGGTCAAGCTGCGGGGTGTAAATAAAGGCTTCTTCCGTGCCATTCATCACCCCGTCCCCCGCGATACCGCCACCCGCGCCATTGTCCCGCTTGTGCTGGTGCAGATTGTAAATATCACCAAAGCCAAGGTCATCACACATGACCAGGATCACATTAGGCGCAGCCGCCGACCAGGCACCGGCCGTAAGAACGATCGAAAACAAAGAGCAAAGACAAGTAAATCGTAGCATCAGATCAAAAGATAAAAACAAGTAAACACATGGCAAGTTTCAAACGTGCCGCTCAACTGTGGGCCCATCAACAATGATGTAAAAACGAACACACTCCCTTATGTCCGCAAGCGATAAAAGTATTACTCATCACCTTACGGGTATCTTGCGCCATAAGAGGGAGCCGAAACCATGTTGTAAAAAAAGCATCCACCGGCTTCTTTGCGGTGGATGCTATAGATGTCAGCCGGTGACTGCCCCATGGTTCCAAGCCAATGGGAAATCCCACGACTTGGCCATCTACTTACTTCCGGCGGCGCAGGATAAGTGATAGCCCTCCAAGGCCTACAAGAGCTGCTGAAGACGGCTCCGGCACGGCGTTAACCGAACCATTCACTTGAATATCATTGAAATGGATATTTCCATTACCCGTTGCATTATCCAACCTGAACTCAAACTTCACAGTGGTCGCTCCTGTAATAGACTCCGTAAAAGTGTCTACGGCAAACGGAGTAAGCTGCCCTACCTGTTCAGTTCCATATTCTTCTTCTGTGCCACCGTCGACAGTTACATGCCACTGAAGCTGAGTTGGCGCACCGCCACCGTTCCGATAAGAACTCATCGTAAGACTGGTGACCTCAATCGTCTTTCCCGGATCAGCGGTGAGGGTAAACGAAAACGAGCCTCTACCATTACCTGACGTGATGTGAAAATTCTTCAAATTAAGTTCCCCCGCAGCTCCTCCGGCATTCTCATATCGCAAACTCCCACCACTAAGAAGATCACTGGAGGATATCCCCGTGACAGCTCCGGAATTGGTTGCGTCTATCAGTGTAGATCCGGGTGTAATATCAGCATCTGGAACCGTCCCTGATGCTCCTGAAAAATCCCAATCTGCGATTACGGCTGCCTGACTTGTCAGCGCCGCCATACCTGAAAAGGTAACAGCGCTCAGTAGTTGTTTAATCATCATATAATTCGTGTTTACAGTTCAAATGCCCCCTCCGAATCCTACCGGAATGGTGGGAAGCGCTGTCAAATGACAACAAACCGGAAAAGTATTACTTTTTTACGATAAAAAAATCAGACGCTCTTCAGTAGGCTGAATCAATGGGAGAAAGCTATCGATTCACCAAGGACGGAATCAAACTCTCAGGAGCCTCATTGCGCTGGTAAAGGTTCATAATCTGGGACGGGGTCAAGGCCGCAGGAAAAACATAAAGTTCATCAATCGCACCATGAAACGTTCCAAACGATGATTCGTTTTCCAATCGTCTCCCGATGTAAGCCACGCTCTGCTCATCCTCCTGCACTTGGGTATCAATCTGCTGGTGGCGAGCAGCCGTCACGGCCTCCAGTTTACCGTCAACATAATGTAAGACCTGACTGGAGACATGCTCGGACGACGCTCCAAGGTACACCGATGTCACATGGTGCCATTTGCCGTCACGGAGGTTGGCGCTACCAATGACCCGACCCCCTCCGAACTCGGTCCGTAAGGCGCCGTACTGGCCTGTATTGTCCACACCCGGATTCCATGACACCTGCCACTTGGTTCCCGTCTGCGACTGTGGTTCACCCCAGGAAACAATCGAATAAGCATTTTTATTTTGTGCCGCTTTCGGGATTCTTACCCAGCAAGCCACCGTCCGTTCGGCAGCTCCTGTAACTCCCGGAAAGCGAGTCTCAAGATACGACCCCAATCCATCGAAACGAAGTGCCCTTCCGAATTTTCCTTTGATGACGTGTGCTTGCGCTTCACCCGGCATCCTCGGCAACTGCTTCAATACGGCGCCGTAGCCAGCCCCCGAATAGCTGCCGGACTCCGGGAAGGTATCCATCAGCATCGAATCAAACGACCACCTCAAGAACCGTGCCTTGGATTGCGTTCCGGACACCGGCAATTCAGAATGAAACCCTCCGGCAGCATAGCGGATTTCACCTTCTCCTAACAAATGAGTCTCATTCATCCGCAACGATTGTTTGGCATTCAAGGTTCTGGCCATGGTCATGTTCTGATTCGGGCTGGCCTCGATACTCCCCTCGATCACATGCACTTCTGTTTCTTCCTCATCCACCGCCAAAGCAAAGGAACAGGACTGGTCAGCAAAGGAGCTCGATGGCGTCTTCAAACGAAAGCCCTCGGCCTGCGCCGGAATATGAACCACACCCTTACCACGGACCAAACTCGCCAATTTCGGGGAAAGGCATCCCAACTCGGCAGGCCCTTGAATCACCACTCGGGCTCCCGAATCAAAGGTTACCTCGGCATTGCCGGAAATGAGTTCAATTACTCCGGCAGTCAGCCATGATCCGACTCGCAATGATGGATCTTTCCATACGGCATCCTGCATGTTGGTGACCCTCGCCAAGGTCGACTGAGCGCCTTCGGGCAATGGTTCCACCTGCCCTCCACCGCCTGCGATTACCTTGCCGCTCTGCTCCATCGACATCGGAGAGAATTGGGTAAGAGCAAACCAAGTTACGAGCGCCACCCCTGCGGCCACGGCCGCGAACTGCATCCAGTTCGCCCGGGTAAGCGGAACCGCCTTTTCAGTCACGCCGAGGGAGACATGGTGCTTCAACTCCCAGTCCAAGCGACCACTGAGTTCGGCTTGCTCACAGTAATATGCCATCGCTTCCGAATCACGACGCAACTCTTCCTGCAGTTTGGCAAACTCCTGCTCATCGATCGAGCCGTCCAGTGCCCTGCCGATCATCTGTATCATTTCCTGGTTCATGAAATCGATTGGCTCTTTCCAAGTTGCCGGGTGACACAGGAGCGCAGACCTCGGTGAATCCGAAAAAATGCCTGCTGGAGCGCACCTTCTTTTTTCTTCTGCATGGCGGCAATTTCCCGCACCGTCCTGCCATCTGTGTAGCGGCTTGTCACCAAGGCCCTGTCCTTCTGTTTCAGCTTACTCAGACATCGCCGCAGTGCCGATTGAAATTCTCCCCTATCCTCATTTCCCGACGCATAGTAGTCGTTGATGTTCTCGACGATGTCCGAGTCATAGACGAGCCACTTCTTGCGCGACTGCGCACGCAAACTCTCCATGGTCTTGAAATAGGCAACCTTGCAGGCGAAGGCCTTGAAATTCGTGCCCAACTCGAAATCATTCATTTTTTGCCAGAGCAGCACATTGGTCTCCTGCAGAACATCCTCGGCCTCCACCCCCGGAGCAATGCTGTGAATATACCCCTGCAGCATCGCCTGGTGACTGGTCACCAACTGAAGGTATTCAATTTGCTCTGGAGACATCGGGTTCATCATTGTCATCAGTAGAAGACTACTACCATAAATGACAATTGATGTTGCTGTATTACTTTTTTTTCAACCATTACCCCCAGGCGCCAATCAACAAATGCTTCAACCTGACTTCATCCGTCACACTCGTTTTACATAAAAACCCACTGTTGTGAGCAAAATGAACATCCGCTTCATCTTGCACCCGGCAGAAATCGAGCTTGGGGTGGTCATTGAAACGAGCAAGACCATAACCAGTCCCGCGACTGTCCGGATAGACAATCGCCGCAATCTCCTGATCCAGCCCGTTCACCAATAGGTAGCGAGCCAAACCGCCGGATGCGTCATCAATGCTTTCATCCGTCCGGGGCAACACCAAAACGCTGAACGCCTCCCCATCCTTTTCCAACTCCCAGCGGCAGACACGCTGGGCCACAAAATCAATCCGCTCCCGCACCCCCTTGAGGTAATCCAGTAGGTCCTCTCCGATCATTCGCATCAATTCATACACTGGATCACCCGAGCCCAACCGATCATCCTTACCGACCGAAGCAAATCGTCGCAACATCGAGATATCGATCGGAGAATTCATCTTGGAAATGATATCCCGCTCCACCCCGAGCCACTCTGCTGTTTTCTTAGGGCCCCGGGTATCAAACCACTCGGCAGGCTCCAACCAGTCACAAAACAAACGGGCATCCTCATACACCCCCAGATGCTGCAGCACCAAGGATAGGGCACAGGTCGGCACGTGATCCCGGTCAAATTGATGGTGATCAAAGTTGTTGTTCTCCGGCTCGTGTCGGTCACCCACATCAATCACGCACACCCGCGGGTCCTCAAGCTCCCCAGGCGTCGGCTCCCGACGCACCAATGGCACCCCGTGCAGGGCAATCATCAAACTGCAGGCTAAAAAATCGTCTTTGTGGGCACCTCCCGGATGGGTCAGTAGATAATCGATACTCATCGCAGCCCCCAGCCTGCCCACAGTCACGCCCCATGGTCAACCAGAGCTTCCTCCTTTTATGCACGCTCTCGGACAAGTCCCCCAAAAAGCTCAAAAATCATCTTTTCAAATCCGGCAATCTCACTAAAATCATCAATCAGACTTAAAATTTCATTTTCCTCTCCCATGAAAACTACACCACTGCTTCAGATCGCGGCCATTTCGGCAACCAGCGTTCTTACCTCACACGCATCTCTCACTTGGACCGGCGCGGGCAACGGAGTCTCCCTCTATGCCGAAAACAACTGGCTTGACGACAACGGCGTTGTGCCTCCGGCGAACAGCATCAATGGCGGTTCAGACGTCACAGCTGTCACAGGTGGCCTGATCGAGATCAATGCAGGAGCCGGCGAACCATCCAACTTTTCTCCTGGTTTCCAAGTCGGCACCGGCAATAGCCTGACGATTGGCGGAGGTAAAACCCTGGCATCAGGATCAAATGCCGAAGTCGTCGGGGGTGGAGCTGGAACCACACTCACCGTCAATGGAGGAGCTACTTTGAATGTTGGCAATGTCAGCAACTTTGAAACCATCACCGTCAATGGAGCAGCTATCGACCTGCTCAACGTCAGTGGAGCCACCAACGTCAACCTGACCGGAGCAACCGGCAATGTAGCCAGCATGACCATCGATACGGGGACCATCACATTTTCCAATGGCAACCCGACTTTCACCAGCCTCACCCTGTCTAATTCTTCTGCCATCTTCACAGGCTCAGCTGGGTTTACATCCTCCGAATTATTCCCAAGTCAAATCAGCCTGACCAACGGATCCTCATGGCTGTCACAGTTCGTCTCAAACAATACCATACTCTTTGTCGATGGCTCCAGCTCGATCGAACTCAAAGGCAGCGGGGATCCAATCAATTCACAAACCAATCAATCATCCGTCAATCTGGCATCAGGTGCTCAACTGATTTTCAGAAATACCAACGAACTCGACGACCAGCTCAACGACAGCGGGACAGGTGACATTTGGGTCAATGGAGTGCGTGTAACAGCTCTCAATAAAGACACTCTATTGAGCACAGCGGACAACCTGACCTACACTGCCATCCCCGAGCCATCGTCAACGTCCCTACTCGGATTGGCTGGCCTCGCCCTCATCCTGCGCCGACGTAAATAAGGGTAAAACGCTTCGCGCTCAGCCATAAGCTGTCCGTTTATTCACCATAAAAACCACTCCTCACGCCGGGGAGTGGTTTTTTTGTACCTTTTTCCGTTAACGCCTGAGCTCATTATGGCTTATTTATGTAGGTGCCCAAACATCCGCAAATTTCCCAGGAATTTGTCAGCCTCCTGACCGACCACCAGGAGGTCATTCGCTCGTACATCATCTCCCAGGTTCCAGGCTCACCGGACGTCCGCGACATCCTCCAGGAGGTCAATATCCGACTCTGGGAAAAAATGAACGATTTCCAGCTTGGAACCAACTTCGGCGCATGGGCATGCACCGTCGCCTATTACAAAATCCTCGACTACCGGAAAAAACAAAAACGAAACGGCTTCCTGATCTTTAACGACGAACTCTGCGAAACCCTCGCCAAAGAAGCTGAAGAACGGCATCCCGAACAGTTCGAACAAAAACGACAGGCACTGCAACAATGCCTCAAACAACTCAGCCAAGCCAATCAGGAACTCATTCAGGCACGCTACGAAGACTCATCCAACAACATGGCCCAAATCTCCCAAACGTCCGGCCGAAGCAGGGCGTCCCTCCGCGTCACCCTCAGCCGCCTGCGCGCCACCTTGCGCCAGTGCATCAATAAACGTCTCAAATGGAAAGGAGATCCAGCATGACCCCAGAAGCCTTTGAAGCCGCCGTCTCCCAACTCCTCGACAACGACCTGTCAGCCGAAGGCTTTGCCGAGCTGGAACATTACCTGCAGCACTCACCAGAAGCCCGGCAAAAGTATCTCGAATTTGTCGATATGCACAATGTGCTGGATCTGGAACACCAACCCAAAGCAGTCACCCAACTCGGAACCTCCAAGGTGATTCCTATCGACCGCATCATCCGACGCCAAAAACGTAGAACCGTCCGGATTGCGCTGACTGCGGCAGCCGCGTGTATTCTGCTCTCACTGGTCGCCCTGCGCCTGTTTTTTGCGACCCCGCCACACACTCCCAGCCTTGCTTTCAAAACCTCACCGGGCACCCAGTTCACCATCAGCCATGAGCAGTCGGCAAACACCCCCACCGGACAAATCATGGCCCCCGGATCGAGACTTCAACTCAGCCAAGGCAGTGTTGAGCTGAACTTCTCCTCGGGAACCAAGGCCGTGGTGATGGCGCCTGCCGATATGACACTGCACGATGGGGACCAGCTCTATCTCCGGCAGGGAACCGCATGGTTTCATGTTCCCAAAGGGGCCGAGGGATTCCGGGTCGAAACCGGCGACCTTCAGATGGTCGATCTCGGGACCGAGTTCGGCGTGATCTCCCACCCCGCTCAACACGATGAAGTCCACATCCTCAAGGGGAAAGTCGAAGTCAGCGCCAAGCGTATTCGCAAACAAACCACCATTCTCACCGCAGGCCAGGCCAGGCGTATCGATCCGATCGGGCGCCTGACCAAGATCCCAAGTAACCCCGAGGCCTTCCTCAACACCCTGCCCACATCCCTTCCCTATCTGCATTGGAGTTTTGACCAAAACAAGCCATACAGCGTGCAAGGGTCCCACCCTTTGGTTCACACTCTTGAAACCCAACCCTTTACTCCTGCCAAGTCATCCCTCTCCGACCCGTCCATCGTCCCGGGAGTCCACGGCAAGGCACTCGATCTCAATGGCGCGGGCCAGCACCTCGTCACCAATTGGCCTGGATTCTCCGATGGTCGACCAGTGACGGCCAGCTTCTGGATCCGACTCCCGGATTCCAGCTACAACGATAACGAAAGCGGTATTCTTGGATGGGGTGACCGCTCACTCAGCACCGGAAAATGGAAAATCACCCTGAAACAACACCCCGACCATGATCGCCCGAACCTGCGCATCTCATGGGGGAACCTCTGGGCAGACAGTTCCACCACACTCAGCCGAGGCACCTGGCATCACATCATCATCACCCACGGACAACAGACCAACGAAAACCCCCAGGCCCAAGTTTATATCAACGGTATCCCAGAAACCATCACCACTCAAAGAAAGTCAAAAGAATCACCAAAAGCCTCCACCCGAACCCGAAAAGCCGTGCCTCTTCTGATCGGTTCCAGCCTGCACTATGCCACCGGACGCCGAAAAACCCTGCACGCAAGCCTCGACGAACTCTACCTCTTCGACGGCCATATGAGCCCGGCTCAGGCACAACAACTATTCCAAGAACAATCGCCCCGCCGCTAATCACAGCCCCAACCATCTCCGATGCTCCGACTCCTACCATGGCTTAGCTTCACAACCCTCGGCACCAGCATGCTGAATGGGCAAATCAAGGAGTCCGTCACCATCCAGGTCACAGCAGCCTCCAACACGCTGAGCCCTCAACATGTCGGCATCGCTTCGATCGGCAAGCTTCACATCCGGCCCGACGACCTCATCCAAGATGATGCCGCCTCAACTGGCACCCTGACCTACACTATCGATCAGCTCGACCTCGATGCCGAAGGAGGCAACAACGACCAAGTCCGCATCAGTTTCAAGATCACCACCGACAGCGGAAACATCCAAACATCCCTCAGTAACAAGTCCGGCTGGCTCAGCCCGAAAGGCACCGCATTAAGCAGCGTCGGACAATTTATTCGGATGGAGTTCGCGTCCCTCCACATCGACCTCAACGGAAAACCCGACTCAGGCGAGGGTAGCTTCACCGCCTTTTCCGCGGTCCAGCTCGGCAAATGGGAAGAGCGGGATGACAACGCCAAGCTGAATTTCAAGCGCATCGTTTGGAGCGAAGGCAATGACTACGAAACCTTCTCCATCCGCCCCAGCAATTACTGGGTTCTGCGCTACGACAACAAAGCCTCCGGCCAGTGGCGCCCACTATCATGGAACTTTTCCTTGGACGTCAAAACCAAGGGAACCGTTCACAACACTCCAAACACACATCCCACACTGGCGGCCCAAGAACCCGCCAAACACAAGAACCCCGGCTCCCTGATCAGCATCGGAGGCATCTCCATCATCCTCGACTAAAATCACCCCCCTCCCAAATACTCTTTCCTGGAAGCAACAGACCACACCTGCAACAGGTCTCGTCCTAACTTCCTAGAACACAACAAGAACACAACAACTAAGAAAAAAGAATACATAAGAATATGGAACATACAACATACGCGCTTCTAGGCGCCATAATAAGCATGAGCTCCGCGCAAGCGGCGGTGATTGCCAATTTTGAAGGGATTGCTTCAGGGGATATTAGTAATTCCGCGAATACAACGGCAACCATTCTTAACAGCGATACGACCACTGGTGGCACGTGGAGCAATGTAACGGCTACAGGAGATGTTACTGATTCCACTTCGGCATCAGTCATTCAAGCTGGTGACAGCACCAGACAAGGAATGACAGGTAACCACCTTTATCTTGGTAGGGCTACTAATGTTGACACCGGCACAACGAGTTCCGCGACAGCTACCTTAACACTCGATAGCGCTCAAACACTTGCTAACACCAGTCTTTCCTTTGATGCATTCATGGATAACTCAGGATCTCAACCGAGTAATGGCTTCATGATTAGTCTGTTTGATGGAAATACTATGGTAATGAGCATCTCACTGATGAATAGCTCTGACCCTGGACCACGTTACGGAGTCGCTGAATACAATGCTTCAGGAGCAAAAGTATCAAATCTCATTACTGATGATATTTTTGCTAATGATACAGGAGCTAACATGACCATCAACCTGTCAGCTACAAGCTACACGGTTGATTACGAGATGTATACAGGTGGCACGACAGGTTCATCTGCTTCAAAAAATTATCTCAACTCTGCTACAGAGTTTAATAAAATCGTATTCACTACTGAAGGGTCAAAATCTGCTTGGGGTCTCGATAACCTCGATATCTCAGCCGTCCCCGAACCCTCTTCCACCGCCCTGATCGGCCTTGGTGGATTGGCCCTCATTTTGCGCCGCCGCAAGTAGAACTTCAACCATAGCCAAGCGTTGGATTCAGACCCGGCAGGATGCCCCTTTCCTGCCGGGTTTTTTACCCCTATGGAGTGCGGCGGCTTGACGCCGCTTTGGCGACTCCCACGAGACAAAGACACCGCCAGCCGCTCCGCAAACTACAAACTACAAACTACAAACCGCCAATCGCCAATCGCCAATCGCCAATCGAAAACAAAGCGGCGTCAAGCCGCCGCATTCCATACATCCACCTGCCATGATCCGCACCCTGTCCGCTCTCATTTTGATCAGCCTCATCCCCTCACTCAGCGCTGAAACCATCACCATCTCCGGGGCCGCCAATACCAGCAGCACTAATGACCAAGGTAGTGCTTCATCCGGAACGTTGACCTGCACCACTCTCGTCGCCGACAACACTTCCGGCACAGCCCCCGGCCAGATCCAGCAGTTCACCATCAGCGGCCTCGACCTCAACAACAGCGGAGGCAGCAACGACAGCGTTGCGATCAACTTCCGAGTCACCGGCTCCGGCAACCTGCAGACCAACACCTCCGGAACCGGGTGGCTCTCCCCGGGCGGCACTTCCCTCAACGGCAACGGCGACGAAATGACCGTCACTTACGAATCCATGTCCGTCAATCTGGACGGAGGAACAGGCAATGGCTCTGGATCCTTCTCTGGGTTCAGCGCTATCACCATGGGCAACTGGGATAACGTCAACGACACCGCCACCATCAACGGCGAACAATTTTCCTACAGTGGAACAACCAACGAAACCCTGCCCCTTACAGACACCACCCAGAGCAGTCTGAGTTTTTCCTACACCACAGCCGATGGAGACTCCGGTGCCTGGCGCCCTCTCGGAAGCCACTTCACCATCGAGGTAAACTCCGCCCCCCCTGCCTCACCCGAACCAGCCATCACTTTCTTCAGCTCCAACCGATATCAAATCGGGTCCAACGAAACCATCACCCTCTCATGGTCAACCACAGACGCTACCAGCCTGAGTATCGATCAAGGGCTTGGTGATGTCACCTCCCTGAGCACGGCAGGAGCCGGCAGTATCGAAGTCAACGCCAATCCTGGAACCACCTACACCTTGACTGCAACCAACAGCGAAGGAAGCAAAACCGCAGCACTCACCGTTCACCCCAAACCCAACAAACCCAACATCCTCGTCATTCTAACAGACGACTGGGGGACGGAAGACGGCACCGTCAATTTCAACCTCGATAAAAATGGCAACCCAATCGCCAAAGGCAACCCCGACAGCCTCGGGCTACCATCATTCAGCCAAACCAACGAGCACTACCACACCCCCACGCTTGAGCAGCTCGCATCCCAGGGCACTATTTTTACCCGCGCCTACGTCTCCCCGATGTGCTCACCCACGCGGGTCAGCTTTATGACGGGACAAAATGCAGCCCGCCACCGAACCACCAATTACATCGGCGGTGGAGGCTCTCATTTCAACCTCAAGTCCCAACCGAATCTGGACCTCACCGCTGCCAACCGCACCCTGGCCGAAGTGATGCGTGATGCCGGCTACCGCACCATCATCTGCGGAAAAGGCCACATCGGTAACGACAACCTCGATATCGACCACTACAAAACTCCCGCTGCCGACCCCGCCAACGATTTCTACGGGTTTCAAATCAACGTCTGCGCGACTCAAAAAGGCCAACACAGCAATTGCTATTCCAACGCGACCCCCGCATTTAATCTCAAGGGAAGCTCCACGAGTGCGACCACCTTCATGGCCGAGTACCAGGATAAAACCTACCATGACCTCGACCCGGTAAAATATGCCGACGCTACTTGGAAAGATGAACCCGTGTTTGTCACCGAGGCAATTACTCTGGAAATGATCGAACGTCTCGAAGACAGCGTCATGCTCGGTAAACCCTTCTTTGCCTACATGTCCCACTTCGCCACCCACCAACCACATCAGCTCGACCCTCGTTTTGCCAATAACCCGAAGTATGCCGGTCTCACTGGCAACACCCTGGATGTCGCCACCATGATCGAAGGCGTGGATCACTCGACCCATGACATCCTCACCCGCCTCGACGAACTCGGTGTGGCCGAAAATACCATCGTCATCTTCTTCGGCGACAATGGCTCCGAGGTCGACCCCGGTGCCGGAGGCAACCCGACCACCCTCGGTATGAGCAATCCGTGCCGCGGCCAAAAAGGGCACCGCCATGAGGGAGGTACCCGCATACCATTCATTGTCTCGTGGGCCAAACCGGATGCCAGTAATCCTCACCAGCAAGCCTTCCCCATCGCCGCCGGCAAGGCCGTCCCCAATATCATCGCCTCCCAAGATCTATTCCCAACCCTCTGCGATGCAGCCAACATTTCCCTGCCCACTCAGGATGATAACAGCGACCCTCTCGTCATCGACGGATACAACCTCGCTGGCTACCTCAGCAACAGCTCAGGTTTTGAAACCCGTGAGCAACTGCTGATTCATTCGCCAACCCCCCACGCCCACGATTTCTTCTCGATCCTCCACCAAGGCGACTGGAAACTCATCTACAATTACAACAACGAAGTCGAGGACTTCAATATCGAGGCTCCGCTCGGCACCTACGAACTCTACAACCTGCACGACGACCCGTATGAAGCCGACAACCGGGCCAGCGCCAGCAGCCCGAATTACAATTCGGGACAAGTCATGCAAATGGCACGAGATCTGATCGCTGAAATCACCTTCCGCGAAGGACAATACCCCTACCTGCGCGAAAACGACGCAGCCATGGCAGCCATCAACCTGCCCGCCTCACCCGGTGACGACCACCCAATCATCCTACCCGCAATCAATGGAATCGACACCGATAACGACGGTTTGGACGACAACGCCGAGGACCCCAATCGCAACGGCATTCAGGACGGATCCGAAACCGATGCCACCAAGGCTAACAGCGACGACGATAACCTTGACGATGGCGAAGAAGCACGGCTCGGAACCGATCCACTCGACCCCGGAAGCTACTTCAAACTTCAGGCAAGACCTGAAAGCGATGGCTCGATCACTTTGACCTGGCCATCCTCCCCCGACACCCGTTTTACCATTCGCACAAGCAATGACCTCGTCGATTGGTCAAGTATCATTGCCAGCAACATCAGCGCAGACCCGGGCAGCCAAACATCCTACCCGCTACCCGCCAGCTCCAGCCCCCGCCGTTTTTATAAAGTCGAATTAGAATAAATCATCGATCCCCGATAAAACGAATCGCCACCGGGTAGCGGTGCCACTCACCCCGGTTCGCAGACAGGCAGGCCATGATCTCCATCACCAAGGCCGCGATGCCAACACCCCAGATCAAGGGGATAACAACAAACAGCCCAATCACGGTCACGACCCCAATCATCATGGCTGCAAAAGAAGCCAGCAACAAGGTCAGCTGAAAATTCAAGGCCTCCCTGCCGTGGTGATCGACAAAGCGCGATTGATCTTTTTTCACCAACCAGAGAATCAACACACCAATGATGCCGGTCAACAAAGCCAGAAGGTGAACCAACATACCCATGGTGCGATCGTCTTCACTCACATGGAAAGGATCAAGAGACACCGGTGCATGTATGGGCGATAATCCGGATGCCGCTGGTGCGGCTCCACCCGGTGGCATCGGCGGTGGCTGAAGAGTAGGAGGATTCGGCTGGGGAGAAGTTTGGCTCAATGCTTGCATTGCTGCTTACAGATTTGATTCATCTAACGGAAATCTATTAATTGGATGCTTTGGTATTGATCGTTGATCCCTTTGGCTGAACATACGATCTATCACCGTTTTCATCAACGGTGCGAACAGCAATGTCCGTATCCGTAAGTTTGTCAGTCTCGAAGACAAAGGGCTTCGATTTTAATATTTGAGGTTGATGTTTGACTTCCCCTATCTTCTTCCCATTCAACAGCACTTCATAATGGGATAGGGGAACATCCTCCGCAAAGGCCGTTTGCCAGGTCACCCTGGTTTTTTCACCAAGCGTTTCCACTTTCACATCTCTGGGAGCACTCAAACCATTTTTCTCCATTTGAAAGTAGTTGGTCCTGCCGTTTTTCATCCTCGCCGCTTTTTCCTCGATCTTGAGAAGTTCCTCATTCGACAGGCTGTTTGGCTTCACCTGGGAGGCATAATAGTTTTGAGTCAACTGGCACTTCAACGGCTCATCATCAATCTGCCCTATACCGATGATCAAGGTGTCCATATTGGGAGAGTTAAGCACATACTCAATCAGTTCATGACTCGGCAGATCTGGTGAGCCCACTTTCCTGTAGATATCCGAAGAGGTCCTCGAAAACCCTTCCTTTTCACCATACATCACTCCGTTTGCAAAGACTTTCATCCCTATAATACCCAGACCTTTCGCCCGAGCGACAGGAAGCACATTGTTCTGCATATTGAAATAAAGTTTATCGTTTGCATTGAGAGCCACCAACATCGCTTCATGAATGCCAAATTCATCCCGCTGGATCATGTCAACCATGACAGCTGGGTTATCGTGACTGGAAAAGCCAAGATGTTTGATCAGTTTTTCTTTTTTGGGGTTGGTTCCCGTGAGGTTGGTTCCATCACGGAAGTCACGCAGCGCAACCAGAGCGCCAAAATTTTCGTCAGGCTTCAAGGGCGTTTCAAGCCCCTTATAGAGAACATCCACTTCCTCAAAGCTCGTGATGCTATGAATCAGCATAAAATCCAGATAGGCGCCTTCGGGGTAATTGCCTTTTCCATCCCCAAAGAGCTGAGACAGTGAGCGCTTGAGATCGTCAACGGCACATTGCACATCCTCACCATTCGATCCATTTCTCACATTATCTATTTCCTCCCATCCTGGTTTTCCCCACCGCATGAGGGTTTTGCTCGTCAGAAAAATCGATTCCCTGAACGATCTGTCATACCCGTCCTCTCCAGGGATAAGATTGAGCTTTTTAAACGCTGCATTGTAGTTTGTCTGACTGGAGCCATACATGTTGGAGGTGTCGAAAAAGTTGACCCCCAGTTCAAATGCTTTTAAAATGATAGCCACCGGATCAACCCCATCAGGAGTCCACTGAATGGACCCCTGGCCACCAAGTCCAAGCGTGGTGACCAAATGATTTGTCTTTCCAAATTTTCGTAGCAATGGAGCCGGAGCCTCAGCTGCATAGGTATAACCAACCGGCCGCAAGAGCGTGCCCGCCGCCGCGATCGTCGATAGTTTGATAAAATCGCGCCTTGATGATGGGTATGTTGCTTTCATGTTAACTCCTTTGTTCGCTTAATCGAAAACGCATCTGCAGCAATAGAGCCCAGATACCCCACCCTAGCCCCCATCTTCATAAAAACCAGAGAAAACTTCCTCGACACCCTGAATGTGTTAGACTCTACAGGAGAGAAGCGTGATTGTCGGGCGATGGAAATGGGTAAACCCCTCATTCACCCCCGCAGTTATACCAAGCTCCCGGGTTACTTAATAAACTCAACCAAATCCTTACGCATTTTTTTCAAATCCGCTTCGTTGAGGTAAAACATATGTCCGGCATCGTACCAGGCCACTTTGATCTGACTCCGTTGAGCTTGAGGTAACTTCATATGGGCCATGCTGTGTAAAATCCCTCCGGGAGGTGTCGCCAAGTCCGTATGCCCACACTGCACCAACACCCGCAGGTGCGGGTTGTCCCGCATGGCTGAGCTCAGCCGCGAAGACATGTTAACATAGCCGTTCTGTTTCCCCCAGTTCCATGGGCCGACGCTGGCAATGATCTCGTACGGACGTTGCTCCACCCACCCCAAGCCGTTGGCCAGATAATCCAGCATCGCTGTTGAAAAGGCCCCCTTGGCAACCGAAAACGATGGGTCATAGCTGGCAAAATCACCTGCACGATCGGCAACCGGCCAGGCCACTCGGGCGTCAAACCTTCCCAGAACCTTCCCTTCGTCCCGCAGCAACTCCTTGCGGAACCTCGACGGGTGAATGCGTAAGTCATAACGCAAAATCAACTCCTCACTCAAACCGGTGAGAATAGCCAGTTCTGAGGCAATTCTGGCGCGCCGCTCTTCAGGGAGCGTGTAACCTTTAAGCAAAGCCGTCGCATAAGAACTGCGCACAAAAGCATGGCACTGATCCAAAAGCATCTCACGATCGCCCTTGATTTTACCATGAAAATGGGCCGTGGCCGTGTACGCTGGCAAGTAGGCCAGATACGGCAGGTCATTTCCCTCACCCGGATGCAGTGTCCGAAAATCAATCAGGCTGGACAGGAGCACCACACCATTGAGGCTCATGCCATAGCGGCTTTGCAGGTGATGCGCCAGACCGGCGGCCCGAACGCCACCATAACTTTCTCCCAGCACATACTTCGGTGACGACCAGCGTTTTTGGTCGGTCACCCAGCGGCGAATAAAATCGCCAACCGAACTAATATCCTCGTCAACTCCATGGAATTTTTCCTCCTTATTCTCCGAACGTGAATAACCCGAAGACACAGGGTCTATAAACACCAAATCCGCGACGTCCAAAATGGTTTGCGGGTTTTCCTTTACAGTCAACGGCGGACTCAACGCCGCCGTCCCATCAGGGGAAGTAGGAACAACCCTCGGTCCAAGCGCTCCGAGATGCAACCACACCGCGGAGGATCCGGGCCCACCGTTGAAGGCAAACACCACCGGCCGCTTTGCCGGATGCTCCACCCCGTTCCGAGTGTAGGCCACATAGAAAACCGAAGCACGCGCCTTGCCGTCATCTTTTTTCAAAACCAAGCGGGAGGTCGTCACGGTATAATCGATCTTTTTACCATCCACCGTCACCGATGCCTGTTTTTGCACCGATTTTTCCTCCACCTCCTGGGGCCTTGGCTCTCCTTTGGCCGCTGGGGTTTTCTCTTTTTTACTCTGCTTGGCAGCAGGCTCCGCCATACTGAACGAGGCGGTAATCAAAACAAAGAGACAGGATACAATGGGGGAAATCATTCGGGACATAAGCAAAAGAAGTGGTCGTCAGACCATGATTTAACCGCTGCCCGGCTAATTTCAAACTGCAAATTGAAGTTTCCCCCGAAACCACCCGTGGCAGAGCTTGATGGCCCCACATGTTTCCCCCCTCCCTGGCAACGCAACGATAACGATGTGAATAGGGAAATCAGCCTCTCTTTTGGAATCTTTGCATCTTCGACCTTCCATTTTTTGTGACCTGACGAGGCTCAACGATGACATCTGTCGATTTTTGTATGATTTTTACCCGTTTTACGTAGATAATGCGCCCGCCCCCGGCAAACACACACAACGATAACCTGACCATTAACCATGAAACACATCCTCGCATCCTTGCTTGCCACCTGCTCGGTCGGCATGACCTCGATGAACGCTGTGGCCGCCGAGCCACCTGTCATCCCCGTGCCAAAAAGCTCCAAATCACTCAGTGGAGCGCCCGTCCAGCTTAGCCCCAACACCCCGATCTACTACCGTGGAAAAAATGCCAAGGCCGTCGCCGAATTACTGTCCACCTCGCTGAAAGCCCAAACCGGAATCCAAACCCGCGTCACGGAACTACAAGGCGAGGCAACAAAAGGTATCACCCTACAAATCAATCCCAAACACCCGGACAACAACCCGGAAGCCTACGCCCTGAAATCCGAAAAGGGCCTGATTCAGATCATGGCTCCCGAATCAGCCGGACTGTTCTACGGATCCCAGACGCTGCTCCAACTCATCCCGGACGGCAAACCTCAGGTTGCCCCCGTTCTGATCACCGATGCTCCCAACTACCCCTGGCGCGGCATGATGCTCGATGTTTCCCGCTATTTCTTCACCAAAGAGTACGTGCTACGCTACCTCGATATGATGGCAATGCACAAAATGAACACCCTGCACTGGCACCTCATCGACGACGCCGGATGGCGGATTGAAATCAAAAAATACCCGAAACTCACCGAGATCGGTGCTTGGCGCGGCAAAGGAGACAAACGCTACGGTGGGTTCTACACCCAGGAAGATATCAAGGAGATCGTCGCCTACGCCAGCGCCCGCAATATCACCATCGTCCCGGAAATCGAGCTACCCGCACACACCCTGCCTGCCCTCGTTGCCTACCCTCACCTCGGCTGTTTTAACAAACAATTCGAAGTGCCCACCCGTCACTTCATCTCCCAGGATCTCTACTGCCCAGGTAAAGAAACCACCTGGACCTTCCTCGAAGATGTCTTCAACGAAGTGTGCGATCTCTTCCCCGGCACCTTCATCCACATCGGCGGCGATGAAGCCAAGTACTCCCGCTGGAAAAAATGCCCGGATTGTCAAAAAGCCATCAAAGACAACCAACTGAAAAACGAACACGCCCTGCAAGGCTGGATGACCACCCGCGTCGAAAATTACCTCGCCAAGAAAAACAAGCGTATCATCGGCTGGGATGAAATCCTCGGCGCCGGCGTCAGCAACAAAGCCGGAATCATGACCTGGCACAAACCACGCACCGCCGTCGATGGCGCTAAGCGCGGTAACCCGGTCGTCATGTCCCTGACCGGCCACGCCTACTTCGACGTC